>DAIDKH010000100.1 GCA_027450145.1 Chthonomonadaceae bacterium
GTTGCGGGCGCCAATTTGGAGGATGTCGGTGTGAGCAGCTAGCAGCGGAACGTCCTCTGGCGCCATCACCTCGCTGACTGTAACCATCCCGAGAGCGTCACCTACCTCCTTCAAAAGCAGTAGACCTTCCTCACCCAGGCCCTGAAATGAATAGGGACTGGTACGGGGTTTATACGCGCCACCGCGCAATACCTTGCCGCCAGCTTCCTTTACGGCTGTTGCCGCTGCAAATAGCTGATCACGGCTCTCAATTGAGCAAGGTCCCGCCATAATCACACATTCGGTTCCACCAATGGAAACGCCCTTTACCTCAACAACAGTGTTTTCGGGCCAGAATTCGCGCGAGGCAAGTTTATATGGGCGGCTGATTTGAACTACATGATCGACACCAGGTAGAGCACTAAGCGTCGTTGTGAGTGGCTCACGCAACGTTGGGGGGATTGCACTGGCGACACCTATAGCTACGTGTTCGTCACCTGGCAGGCGGAGAGCTTTCAGTCCGTTGCTAGCTATCGTGTTGACAACCTCCTCCACCTGCGCTGTTGTGGCATCGGCTTGCATAAGAACCATCATTGGTTGTTAGATCTCTTGGTCTTTCTTTTGGTAATATTATAGTGTATGTAGATTCACACTACTATTTTAACTCATAACCCGCCTTGCCTGGGGAAAAGACCACGAGTGGGCTGGCTTGTTCTGTCTGGTTCCATGAGGTATGAGGGAGTGGCGCGTTTTGTGCGTGCCACTCCGTTTTAGACTTGACGCGCCGGGACACCCAATTTGAACCCCAAAACAGGAGCCCGGAGCTATCCATGCGGTGCTCCGGGCTCCCTCATCTGCTAATGTTCCGTTCGGTTGCGCTACTGGGAGGATTTGCATTTCCCAGCGGTGCGGCAAATGCAATGATCATTATCTGTCCTTGTCAACCAGCGCTGTTACATGCCACCCCCAAAGGAAGTGGTTTTGCTCGTTGGCTGCACGGATTCGGGCGGCTGTCGCGTTATCCACGATGTAATCAAATCCTGCAACCCTCTGTGCATTGACTACTAGTGGATGTTCGCCTGCCCGTGGCGACTCTGAAAGCCGATGCTCGTAGGACATCGTGCCTTGATCATCTACGAAGCTGTAACTTGGCATGTGGTTTGCCGTGGGATAAAGGACATTGCCGTCTTCGTCCAGCACCCTCGCTCCCATAGCACGGCGGGCGTTGAGCCCATGTGCGATAACAACCAGCCCCGAGAACGGGCCGTTGTCGTCAACTGGTGTGGTTGGGAACACGGTCAGCGAGTTAATAACAGGTGACGGTATGACAATGTGAGCTGCGACAGGAATGCTTAGAGGCGCCGCAGCATTTTGAGAAGCCACTACCGCCGGCGGGGGAGCGGTCACAATGGTCGTTAGTACCTTGCTCGCCAGCGACCGAGTGACATCTAATAATGAATTCACGTTACCGGATATCGTTGCACCGCCGCCGGGCAAAAGTTTGCCGGTTACGCCATTCAGTACCTGAACGGTGATATCGATTTCGCCGTTTATTTGGAAGTAGCTTCCGGTAATTAGCTCGTTGGCTTTCAGAATCTGACAAACCTGTTGGACCTGGGAGCCGGTTAGGCCATCGGCAGGGTTTGCATGAATAGCACCAAGCGCTGCGACGGTATCAGCAGGCTGCGACAAGGTGAACTGATTGAAATGGGCTAAATCACTAACTAAAGTTTGCGATATATAGGAGCCCAGGTTACTGTCGGGCCCCGCGAATTGGGCTACGGCGACCGATGTATTAGTTGTGCTGTTAACTGAATTCGATTGGGCATAGGCGTTGGAAGCTGGTGCTACCATTGTCAACAAAGCTGCCAAAGCCAATAGGTATGAACGACACATATGTGTACCCCTCACGAGAGACCTCGGTGTGCAATTGCACATTACATTCGGTTGTTCCACACAGTTACAGGGGGCTAAACAGGTAAATTCGCCAAGAAACGGGCGTGCACTCAAAACCACACCCAAAGAGAAACATGCGGTGCTTGTTTACTTTCATTAAATAACAAGTCGTTCTGCAGGTATCGCTATAACTAAAGTGCCTGAGTCGATTATCTAATCGATTGAGGAGGGACATGCTCTTTAGGCGGCTCATTAGGTAGAGGTATAGACTATGAACAGCTGGCATATTAGCAGTTCAGTACCAATAATACTTTTCAAGTTGTAACGAGGAATCTAAACAGGGATTATGTAATCGAGGACACTAGCTTTGTTAGGGTGATAATTATGTCGAAACGTATTCATATGCTGCACCCACGGGGAGAGGGATTTAACGTCATGTTACAGAGGTATCGTGAAGTTCATCGACACAGCCGCCCCGTTTAGGCTTGTTCAGCAGGGCGGCTACCGAGGTGATCCTCACCGTCGTTGATTGCGCCGAGACGGTCTAGCCTGAGAGGAGGTACTCAACAGCCTGTTGGGCTGTATACACGTCGCCGTTCGTGAGGTCGGCTACAAAACTAAGGTCATCGCCAACTGTTACAAGAGGTGGTTCCTCATAGTTACTTTGGCTTGGGCGTGTTTGGCCGAGGCCCACGGTGGCACATAGTGCATTACATAAGCAGCGGGTACCTTCTGCGGTTTCTTCAGTGCCACCCTTTTTAACAAAATCCCCAACGGGTTCTGCGCTACATCGGTACCCAATTTTACCATCCGGCTTGCAGTACATGTTGCGGAACGCACCGATGTCACAAATCCGCTGCCTGCTGTTGTAGGTTTCGGAGTCGGATAGAGTACCCTCTAGGTACATCTCTTTAAACGGAAAACCGGATGGAGAGCCGTGAGGATTTGTGAAGACAGAGGCATCATTTCGGAGTGCCGCATCAATGACACGCCGCTTAAGTTCATCCCGCATGTTGGACTCCTTACACAGGGCGAAGATGCTACCTACCTGCACGCCGTGTGCTCCCAGCGCAATTGCACTTTTAAGAGCGGATGGATGTGCACGGGAGCCCGCTAACCAAAAAGGGTACTCAGGATCCATCTTACTGAGATCGGCGATATCCTTTTCTGTGTAAATAGGCTCACCGGTGTCAGATAGCTCCTTGCCGGCACGGGGCGGAGCGTTGTGTCCTCCGGCAGAGTGCTCTTCAATAATAAACCCATCTGCACGTCGAACACCGCGTCGGTTAAACATTGCCGCTAATACATGTGTGGATACGATTGGGAAGAAATCAGGGCGTTCAATGGTCACGGGATGATCGAGGGGGAGCATTTCCCTGGGGTTGAGATTTACCTCGAAAACACTGTCACTTGAGGCGCCCTCGACACTGAGGCGGTAAGTTGCAGGCTCGTGGTTTGAAAGCCGGTCGATTACCTCATAGATTTGCAGCGGGATACCTGCTCCCATGAGAATACAGTCCACGCCCGCAAGCATACATCCGTAGAGAGACGGAAGGTGGCCAATTTGAATTTTCTCAAGGCTGTTGACGGCAATAAGGCCATTGTGTCCCTCTTTTGCCAGCCATACTTCTGTAAAACACGCAGCCGAGATTAATTCAGTCAGGTCGCGACTAAGCGGGTAGGTGATCATGGGAATATTACGGAACGAGTGATCCCTTAGCTCACCAACGGGGACATAGTACCGATCAATGATACGGTTAGCGGCTTCCTGGTTTGGGTAGTGGCTAAGTGCGCGCCTGATGTGGCCGCCTTCGTCACCTAATTGAAGCTTTCTTGCGGTGACTACCCAAATGCCCGTAATCGAAACTGTACCTAATTGCCCTTGTTGACTTACCGCCTTAGCAAGCTCCCAGCCGGAGACACCAACTCCCATCCCACCTTGAATGAGGCGAGGATATACACGCTTCAAATCTAGCTCCTTCTTTCGCACCAGTACACACGGTGTGAGGCCGGTACTGTCTACTACGGCATTGTAGTATCCGCTAATAAAACTTAGAAAATATTCGGAGCACTTGGGGGTTTAGACGTCAAGTGCGTGCACATGGTAAACGAGAACCTCAACGAAGCTGCCACCGGTAGGTTGCCTTGCTCCTGCTCGTTCGGCGCATTCACACTTATTGTAGCCGGTTTTAGAGTTAAAGATGAAGTAGCTTAACAAAATGAATGAGAGCCATTATTCGGCTTAATTGCCTGCGGTGTTTATCGGCGAATAACTTACAGGTTACCGATATTTTATGCTGCAAGGTCGTCCATCGTCGGTAGGTTATTTGACGCTCCAAGGCCCTTATTTCCAGGCAGTATTAGCGACCTGCTAGCGGCTAGCGTAAAGTGTTGGTCGTGATGCGGTGACAGGGCACCTTATTACGACCGCAGCCAGCGGTACCCGGAGTTCCAGCCGGTTTAAGATACGCAGTATGAATGGTCTAGCTTAAGGGTAGAATCACAGTAGTTTGACCCACTTGTAAAGGAGTGTGCGCAATGTCGTTGAACGCGTTAATAGTATGGGGCGGATGGGATGGCCACGAGCCGCAGCAGGTTGCAGAGATATGCGAGAACGTGCTTGTAAAACACGGCTTCGAAGTGAAGGTATCTGATACACTGGATGCCTTCCTTGATTATGATGCGTTGATGAAGCTTAATCTAATTGTTCCGATTTGGACAATGGGCCGCATAACAGGTGAGCAGCAAAAAGGTGTGCTAGAGGCGGTTAAGGCAGGGGTAGGGTTGGCTGGCTGCCATGGAGGAATGTGCGACTCCTTCCGTGATGCAACTGAATGGCAGTTCATGACAGGTGGACAGTGGGTTGCTCATCCTGGTAACGACGGAACGAACTATAGAGTTCGCATCACTAACAGTGATCATTTTATTACGCAAGGTACTTCGGACTTTGATGTCTGCTCGGAGCAGTACTACTTGCATACCGATCCTAGTAACAAGGTTTTAGCGGTCACCAAATTCCCCGTTGCCGACGGACCTCACACAAGCAATGGAGAGTTCGACATGCCGGTGGTATGGACGAGGATGTGGGGAAAAGGTAGGGTTTTCTATTCGTCGCTGGGTCACCATGCCGACATTGTTGCACAACCAGATCCACTCCGCCTCATGACGAGGGGAATGCTATGGGCAGCGCTTGCTGAAGGGCAGGCCTAACTCTTGGACGATCAGAATAGCAATCCATTAGTCGGCGTGGTTATGGGTTCCAAGTCGGATTGGGAAACGATGGAACACACCGCTAATACGCTGACGATACTGGGTATTCCTCATGAAGTCAGAGTGGTATCCGCCCATCGCACGCCGGACCTTATGATGGACTACGGCCGACAGGCAGAATCGCGTGGTCTTGAGCTAATAATCGCAGGTGCCGGCGGTGCGGCTCACCTGCCGGGAATGCTCTCTGCCTGTACCATCTTGCCGGTGCTTGGAGTACCCGTGCAATCGCACGCGCTGCATGGGATAGATTCGTTGCTTTCCATTGTTCAGATGCCAGCGGGCGTGCCGGTGGCGACACTTGCAATAGGCAGAGCCGGAGCGATCAATGCGGCCCTGCTTGCTGCGTCTATCCTAGGCGGAAAACATCCGCAGCTTCGCGAGGCGCTTCGGTCCTATCGCGAGGAGCAGACTGATACCGTACTTGCAAATCCTGATCCGGTAGAGCGCTCGTGAGCCATATTGGTATAATTGGCGGTGGCCAGCTGGGGCGAATGCTCGCACTGGCTGGTTTACCGTTAGGTCATCAGTTTTCATTCTATGACCCTAATCCTGTTAGCCCTGCTAGATCTGTGGGTGCGCTTACCACGGGGCCGTTCAACGACCTTGAGCGATTGCGCAAATTCACGAATGGTTGCGACGTGATCACCTACGAGTTTGAAAACGTACCTGTAGCCGTCGCTGAAGCACTTAACGCACAGTTACCTGTCCTGCCTCATCCCAAGGCTTTAAGGTTTTCCCAACACCGAGCCGAGGAAAAGAAGTTTCTGCAGTCTCATGGTATCAAGACTGCCCCGTTTTTGTTTCCTATCCTCTCTATTGGTGCTCTGTTAGATGGCGTGCGGCAACTAGGCGGCACCGCGATCCTAAAAACATGTACGCTTGGGTACGACGGCAAAGGACAGCAGGTCATTCGGAACGAGTCCGACGCGCACCTAGCATGGGATTCACTGGGCGGTACAGAACTGATTCTAGAGGGCTTTGTGCCGTTCGATCGTGAGGTCTCGCTCGTGGCGGTGCGAAGTGCTGACGGTGCATTCCACACGTTTCCTCTTACTGAAAACAGGCACAAAGATGGTATCCTACGGCGATCTACGGCCAGGCGTATGGTTACGGGCCAGATGGAAATAGAGGCTGTTTCAAGTGTTCACAAAATAATGGAAGCCCTCAACTACGTGGGGGTGTTGGCGGTGGAGTTCTTTGTAGAGGGTGACAACCTAATCGCCAACGAGATGGCGCCTAGAGTTCACAATTCCGGTCACTGGACAATCGACGGCTGCCATACGAATCAGTTCGAGGCGCATGTGCGGGCAATTACTGGCCTGCCAGTTCATCCTGTGAGCCAGCACACGTCGTGTTCAATGATCAACATTGTGGGAAGCCTACCCGACTCGCGTACAATTCTAGAATTACCCGGAACTCATCTGCATTTGTACGACAAATCACCGCGACCCGGTCGCAAATTAGGCCATGTAACCGTAAGCCTCAATGATGACGCCGAATTGGCCGACACCGTAGATCGCCTGGAGAAGGCTGTTCCATGGGTCGTATGAGCGGAACGGGAATGATGGTGTATTTTGTAAGCTAATGCTCGGTACTTAAAGAACGTCATCACCCCGTTCCTCGGTCCGAATACGAATGGCATCACCCATAGGCAAAACAAAAATCTTGCCATCACCGGGCTCCCCGGTACGTGCGTGGTTGGTGATTGTCTCCACTATCTCGTCGACATCCTCATCGCGTACTACGATTTCCAGGCGGGCCTTGATAGGCATTTCGATCTCGTAGGTAGCGCCCCTAAAACTCTCCCGCAGGCCGGACGGTCGTCCTCGACCGCGTACATCCGTTACAGACATTCCTGTCACGCCGATCTCGCCAAGGGCTATCTTCACCTGCTCAAGACGTGATGGGCGAATGACTGCCTCAATCTTCTTCATACCCTCTCCTTAATTACAGTGACTGCTGTCTCCATGTGATGATTACTTGGCCCGTGGAACAGCCCCTTCACCGGCGTAACGTCACCGTAATCGCGACCAGAGTGAACTTTGACGTAGTGCGAGTCGGCTACCAGGTTGTTGGTTGGATCAAAGCCATGCCACGCGCCATTGGGCATGAGGCATTCCACCCATGCATGCATCGCATCGCCACCAACGAGTTTTGCGGTATGTACTATCTCATCACCAGCGTCGCGCCAATCCAGCTCCTCGTGCGCAGATTGGTCGGAGCCGGTGGCATCCAATGTCGCAGCCGTACCTGTGTAAATGTACCCGCTAACATACCTGCTCGGTATCTTAATACCACGGCAAACAGCTAACATGAGGTGTGCAAAATCCTGGCAAACGCCCCGCCGGTTTTCAAGAACCTCTCGCAAGGATGTATTTACGTGCGTCGATCCAGGAGAGTACTCCATGACGCGATGAAGCAGCCTGGTAAGTGCTACTAGAAATGATGCAGTGCTCTGCCCGGCCTGGCGCTGCGCTACAGCAGCAATCCGCTCGGTGGTAGGATCTAATGGTACTCGGGCAGTGGGTGCGAGATACTCCCAATATTTGCGGCGAACATAGTCCCGATCGTAGAACCCAAAGTCATGGTCTACCAACTGCAGTCCTGCAAAAGCGTCGCGGTCGTGGGTCACCACTCGAGATTCGGCCCTTATTGCCAGTGCACTATGTTCTTGACGTAGATTAAAATGGTGAACGCGGCCAGCGGGCAGGTCGTAAGCAAACGTGCGCGCAAACGGCCGTACCTCTAATCGAAAGTCGAGACATATCTGGTCGCTATCCGTCAGCGGCATGAGCCTCAACTCGTTGTAGCTATCGGATGCGGGAGTCGGATATGTATATCTGGTTATATGTGTTACTTTAAGTCGCACGGCACACTCGTAGCCTTAATGTTCAGGTTGTGCCTAGTAAGAGAGGTACTGGTCATTAATAGCCGCTCCTATGCGCAAACACTTTTCCTGAACACGCTGCAGGAACTCGTGAAGCCCTTCAGCTAAGATCTCCTCCGCACGCATGAAGGATAAGTCCGATTTAAGACGTCCCAACAGCCTGTCTGCTTCGTTGCTGAATTCTTCGCCAGGTCGACCACTAATGCGCCGAATGCAGCCCTCGGTACGGGTGATACCATGCCGTACGGAGGCCGGAAAGTAGGGGTTAAGTAACAGGAAATCAACGACGAGAGCGGGCTTGATTCCGTCCTGATGTGTTTTTCGATACATCTCAAAGGCGCTTACCGATTTTAATACCGCTATCCAGGCATGCGTGTCATTGTCAGTATGTACGGATGGCTGAGAATTTTGTGATCCAATCCTGTTCAACAATGTTTCGCCACCGCTGCTTGTTAACGGAACAATGAGATCGTGAA
Source organism: Chthonomonadaceae bacterium (assembly GCA_027450145.1). Lineage (GTDB taxonomy): Bacteria > Armatimonadota > Chthonomonadetes > Chthonomonadales > Chthonomonadaceae > JAJZFK01. The sequence goes on from DAIDKH010000100.1 coordinate 8,509, forward strand.
ATCTTACATCGAGCAGCCTTGCAGTCTGTTGCGCACGCTCCAAAAACCGTCCGGCGTCCAGCCAATCGCGTGTTTCACCCATGAGCATTGTTCGGTTCAGGATGCCTTGAAACAGGTGCGACGCGTCTTTTACCTGTCGGAAGAAGACGTGGGGCAGCGCCATGACTCGTTCAACGTCCCATTCTCTTATTTGAAGGTAGGAAATGTTAAGACTCTCCCACATTTCTGATGCGAGGTGTTCCCGAATTGCTCGGGCATTCTCCCGTGCCTGGCGCCAACAGCTGAGGATGGAGTTCCTGTGCCTCTCGTCGAAGGCAAAGAAATAGAGCGCATCACGATCGCTGCAGGTTTGGTGATCAGCCGCAAACTGTTCTGCTGCCCCCGATATCTGTAGCAGCGGCATCCAATTGTGCTGCCCATCTGGCAGTTGCCGGTGATTTTCCAGTGTGGAGTGAAAGTGTACGTCTGCCATGCGGGCGGTTGCCTCAGCACGCTCGACGTATCTTCCTACCCAAAAGCAGGCCTCTGCATCGCGGCTAAGCATTACGCGCCCTCCAGATATTCAGAATTTACCTTAGAAAGCACCCAGGTGTCTTTGC
>DAIDKH010000101.1 GCA_027450145.1 Chthonomonadaceae bacterium
TGCGATGTCTAGCGTAGCCGCAGTTTCCGAGGAGGCGGCAGCCGGTACGGAGGAGCTAAGCGCCTCTGCAGAGGAGGTGGCGGCCAGTGCGCAGCATGTCTCCACCATCGTTGAGCAGCAGACCTCCAGCCTTCAGGAAGTCAGCGCGGTTGCGAGCCAGTTGAGTGGAATGGCAGAGAGGCTGCAGGAGATGCTCAGCAGGTTCAAAACGAAGACGGGTGACCTGGCAAGCGATGCAGCGCCTACGGCTTCGCTTCGCATGAGCGGTAGCGAGAAAAGCCGTATTCGTAGGGCGGCGTAGCTACTCGCTGCACCACAGTATGTCATCCCTGCCGAGCCTAGCTTTTTTCCTCGGCGGGGATGACTGGAAGTATAATATAGCTTCTATGGTTTTTCGAACAATAGATCCTCTGGTGCGCTGTCACCATCTTGGTCGCATCGGCAGCAACGTTGCCCGTATTCAGATTCCTGGCGAAATCTGGAAATAGGCTGCTGGTAACAACGACTTCTATTCTGTGCCCCGGCATAAACGCGTTTCCTGTAGCCCACATATTGAGTCGGTACAGCACGGGCTTGTTAGGCGTGAGAAGTGTGGGCGCGGAGAAGCCGTGACGATATATTGCACGCACTATTCCTCGAGCCAGGAAAAACGGTGGTCCTTTTGGTGGTACGTCCTCCAGTACGGCAATCCAATCCGTGTCGCGTGCCGATGAGGCTGCCCAAAGATGAAGAGTTAAGGGGCCCGCGACTACAAGGGGCTTGACTAGCGGCCGTGAAACAAATCTTAAGATGGCTCGTTGCCGCGTCACACGCGATCTAGCCTTTGCGCTGGTATACAGCTGCTGCTGGGTAACCGGCTGCGCCGGATTGTAGTCATACCGTACCCATTGTAAAACGCGCCGCGGTATTGAGGTATTGAGTACAGGCATGGCTACAGCACTCTTTGCAGAAGCATGAAAGTACCACCTCTGAAGCTCAGCGTGTTTCGGCGGCCAGGCGCTAAAGCTTCGCCAGCGGTTAATACCCATAATAAATGCCTGCACTGCAGGCATATCCTCTATCCCGTTTTGTTCACCCTTTAACCAATAGTTGAGCCACTCCAGATATATCTTGTTCAGAGGCAGCTGAGAGCCCGTACCAAAATTGCGACCTTGAAAGTGTGTGGAGGAACCCAGGGCATGAGTCCATGGTCCAAAAATTACGTGTTGATTTGCGTGACCCGATGCTACCATGTCGTGGAAGTTGATGTCTGTGCCAATTCCGTCGCCGTCAAACCAGCCCGACACCATGAGTGCCGGAAGAGGTCCCATTTTTGCCATAGCGCGGTTGAAATCCGCAGACTTCCACACATTTGACGATGGCGGATGAGCGAACCACCACTGCATGATGGGTGAGTCGCGGCCAAGTACGGCTTTCGGCACCGCAGTTATTGGGAGTGTGTAAAAGGGCTTGATGTTCGAAAAGGTTTTGATGCTCCCATTGGTTTTGCCATCGGCAATTGCACACCACCAGACGTCATTTTCAAGGGCCAGTTCTCCTTGCTCATACGGTACGTTCATGAGGGGGTTGGGTGGTGAAACAAGCGGTAGTATGCATCGCAGCGCACCCACACCGTTCTGCGCCGCAGCCCACTGGACGTATGCGCCGTAGGAGGCACCGAACATTCCCACCTTGCCATTCGACCAAGGTTGTTGGGCACACCACTTAACAGTGTCTTGACCGTCATTTGCCTCATTCATGAACGGCAACCATTTGCCAGGTGACTGGTAACGACCTCGCACGTCCTCCACGACGACAGCGTAACCATGAGCGGCGAACTGTGCACCATCCAGCGTGTTCGTCCGTCCGTACGGGGTCCGTTCCAGAATCACAGGGTATCGCCCAGGCGCCTCCGGCAGTGTAACGGTGGCGGTAAGCTTCAACCCGTCACGCATGGGAATCTGCACGTTGTCTGTGACGCGTACTTTTGGAGGAGCGGCCGTGGAAGAAATCTTCTGGTGCAGAATGGAAGACGCCAGAGACTCGCTACCTGTGAGAACCGCCAGGTATTGTTGCGAGGGTACGTACCACATCTGCAGTTGGTCAATTGTGTCGCTGTAGAGGTTGATGTCTATGTTCCCCAGTGCACCCGCGAGTGTCAGCACATAGTGCCGAACCGTGAACCCATGCTGGTTCACAGGCACTGTCATGTCTGCTTTGCGTGCGAGCTTACCCGTGATCGGCGTTACCGAATCCAGGATGAGGAGGTTAACTGGTTTCTCGTCATTTACTTTAAGATGCGCGTTCTCCAACAGTTTTGTGGCGAGCGACGGCATGAAGTTGCCAAACAGAGCCGTAGATTTTGCCCAGGGTATCACCTTCCTTATTGTGGTTGCACCACGCAGTTGGAGTACCGCTTTGTGGCCATTGACATGAAGGTCCGCGGAACCACCTGGGGCGGCGGTTAACGATGCAGAAACGACTGTGTCCTTTTTGAACGCCAATTTTGCTACTTCATGAAGCTTTAGGCTGGGCAGTGAAACCTGTACGTCGATGTCATATTGATCGTGGCCAGAGAGAGTGAAGCGCTCGGTACCTGCGGGAACCGATTGAATGGAGAGGTGAAATGAGCCACTCTCCAGTTTGGGAGGAACGGCGCTTTGCGAGGGAGGTGCAGCAATGGAGCTACCAAGCGCCATCGCCAACATACATGCAGTAAACAGAGTGATGCGTGGAAACATGAATGTCCTCATTTACAGTCGATTGAGAAAGGCGAAACTTCGCCAAATCACCCACGAGACAGTGACGAGCACCACTGCCGTGCATGAAAGGGAGTATGTGGCAATGGAGTCTGGTAGGAAATAGCATATTGGCAGCAATAGAAATGCACCAAGGCACTGAACAGCGCCGCCCAACACCAATTGACGCCCGCAATACTCATTTGCGGCATACCATGTACGCTCGTCACGCATTGTCTTTCTAGTTCTAAATCCGTAGAAAAGGTTACGTGGGACACGGCGCTGCACCATGGGGATTGCGATTGCAACCTGAAAGAGACCCGATGCGACGAAAATTAAAAACTGAATAAACATTTCATCTCTGCTCCTTAATTACTCACACTACTTTACACCTTACTGAAGGGTTTCGCCAGTTGACCCACGGTAGCAATATGCGCTAGTTTGGCGGTTGTTCATTACAAAAAGAAAATGCCAACCGCGTCCTACGGTGAGGAGCGGCCGGCATTCAGTTCTGCTTTACAGGGCTTCTGAACGATGCGCCTAGATGTCGATTCCCGGAACGGGGAAGCGGCTGTCGGTACATAGTTCGGTAACTTCATCGTTGATTGATTTAATTGCCGCCGCGTCGAAATTATAATCCTTACCGCTTTTGGTACATGCGTCCGCAACCCTGTCCATCCAGGCTGCAATCATCTCCATCTGCGGCTCCTTAAACCCGCGTGATGTCACCGCGGGAGTTCCGATGCGTAGTCCAGAGGGCGAGAACGGTTTGCGCGGGTCATTGGGTATCGAGTTGAAGTTCGCTTCTAAACCTGCCTCGTAGAGAGCGCGTGCGTAGGGTTTGCCCGGTATTTTGCGAGACGACATGACGTCTACGAGTATGAGATGGTTGTCTGTGCCACCAGTGACCAATTTCCAACCACGGTTCGTTAGTGCGGCAGCAAGTGCTTTTGCGTTGGCCACCACCTGGTGCGCGTAATCGCGGAACTCCTGACGCGCGGCTTCGGCAAAGCAGACTGCAAGAGCAGCGATGGTGTTGTTGTGCGGCCCGCCTTGAAGCGTTGGAAAGACTGCCTTATCTATTCTTGCTGGCAGGCGTTCCTCCGCGTTGTCTTTCATCTCGCGGTCCTTGCAGAGTATAAAGCCACCGCGCGGCCCGCGAATTGCCTTGTGAGTCGTAGAAGTTACGACATCCGCATGGGGGACTGGATCTGGGTGCACACCACCAATGATGAGGCCGTTAATGTGGGCGATGTCTGCCACTAAATAGGCATCCACTTCGTCTGCTATCGCCTTGAACCGCGCGAATTCCCACGTTCGTGGATAGGCGGTACCACCTGCGAATATGACATTTGGCCTGAATTTCCGAGCGATCTCAGCAATTTCGTCGTAGTTTAGCATGCCGGTTTCTGGGTCCATACCGGTAACGCCTTGGGCCTCGTTGTACCCATAATAGGCGTGATCAAAGAGCATGCCGCTAAAGTTAACATTCCAACCATGGGTGAGGTGGCCACCGCTGGGCAGGTGCATTCCCAGTACGCGATCGCCGGGTTTCATAAGAGCGTAATAGGCTGCCATATTGGCTGGGGAACCGCTGTGTGGCTGAACGTTGGCATGGTCGGCACCGAACAGTGAACACGCCCTGCGGCGGCACAATTCCTCAACCGCATCCACTATCTCATTGCCTTCGTAATACCTTTTACCAGGGTAGCCCTCGCTATATTTGTTGCAGAACGGCGTCGCCATGGCCTGCATGACAGCTGCTGATGTATAGTTTTCGGAGGGTATTAGTCGAACAATTCGAGCCTGGCGACGCACCTCGGCGACCGTCAATTCATAGATCTCGGGGTCTACGGTACGCAGCATTTCGAAATTAGATGCCGTGGAAACAAAAGGAACATCACCGCCAGACACAGCGGCCTCAACAACCGTCATAAAGCATTCTCCCGGTACTGGCGCATGGCGCCTCATTGCTCGTATACCTTCAGATTGTACCGTCTTACCCTTGCAATGTCAACGACATTCGCGTGCGCCGAGACGATGGCAATCCTGCTCAACTTTGCCCGATTTAGCAGTGGCATGTGCGTATACAGCGCAGCATTATCGTGGAATAACGGCGTTGTGCGAACATTCTAGGTACCGCTCGTTGCAGACCGTTCGATCGTCGCGCCTAAAGGTAAATTGTAAAGTGAAGGTACCATTTCATCTGGCATAACGCCTCGCGAGGACCATCGGTGGAATTAAGGCACCTTAGGTATTTTGTAACGGTCGTGGAAGAACGGCACTTTGGCCGGGCGGCCGCACGGCTATTCATGTCACAACCGCCCCTTAGTCAGCAGATACAACAACTGGAGCAGGAGATTGGCGCGCAGTTATTAGACCGCACGACCCGCAAGGTGGCGCTGACCGCCGCAGGTGAGTCTTTTTATCAGGACGCCCTTGCCATTCTGCAGCGTGTGGACGACGCAGCCGAGCGCGCGCGGCGCCTGGGTCGCGGCGACATGGGATTTTTTGCAGTGGGGTTCGTAGCCTCCGCTGCTTACGACATTCTCCCAAGGATTTTTAGGGAATTTCGAGAGATGCTGCCACAAGTTGAGCTTGCCCTGCACGAGCTTCAGGGCCATGAGCAGGGCGATGCGCTGGCGAGCGGACGCATTCATGTGGGATTGGCAAGACTGCCGACGGTGAGTGAGTCGACTATTGTGGAGACAGTGAGTGAGGAGACGCTGGTCGCGGCACTGCCGGCAAGCCACCCGCTGGCGTATTTCGAGGAAGTAGCAATATCTGACTTGCAGGGTGAGCCGTTCATTCTGTTTCCGGAGTCGAGCCGGTCCAGATATGCGCAGCTTCTGTACCAGTTGTGCAGCGATCACGGTTTTGAACCCAGGGTTGTGCAGAAAACCGGTGAAGTGCAGACGGCTGTGAGCCTAGTAGCCGCCGGCATCGGAGTGACATTGGTTCCAGAATCGGTGCAGGCGGTTCATCGCGCAGGCATCGTCTATCGGCCCCTAAAGGAGCCAAGACCGGCTGTTGCACTGAGTGTGGCGTACCGAGCCGACGAGAAATCGCCAATTCTGCCACACTTCCTTAAAGTAGTGCACCGGGTGGCTGCGAACCACTGAGGAGCTGCTCTAGGCGTGCGGGGTGTGCGTTTCCTCAGGTTGCAGGTGATGCTTAAGCCACACTATGAACAGCGCAGCGAATACAAGGACGATAATAGCGTCGGCACCATGGAAGTACGACTTCAGTTCCCCAATGTGCCCGCGTACCAGTACACCCATCCACGCGAGCGCAAGACACCAGGGCAGAGATCCCAGGAACGAGAGAACCACAAACCTTCCAAATTTCATTCGAGCAATGCCCGCGGGTAGAGAAATGAACGTTCGAACTACTGGCAGCAGACGCGCAAGGAAGACGGTCATCTCCCCGCGGGAGTCAAACCACTTTTCTGCCTGTTCCACATCCTTGCGTCGTAGCAGAATGTACTTGCCCCACCGAAAAATGAATTCCCTTCCTCCATATGCGCCAACCAGATAGGAGGCGATTGAACCAAGGAGGCAACCTGTGGCGCCGGCAAGGGCAACCAGATAGAGGTTGAGCGGCGGCAGGCCATGCTGCGATGAGGCCTGCACCAGTGTTAACGCCCCGGCAAAAGGCATAATCACCTCGCTTGGCAGGGGAACACAGGCGCTCTCAATTGCCATAAGCAAGACGATGCCCAAATAGCCCCCAGTACTTATCATGGTCTCAATCCAGCTGCTTAGGTCGGTCAACAGGTGGCCCAAAAGATAGTCTCCTCCTCTAATTGCAAACAACGAGCTTTATTTATAGACTGGCGATGTCGGCCAAACGTGTTAACCGCAGACCGATACGGACTCGTCCTCCGGTATGGAAGTTGAGGACACGTTAGTTTGACGGACCGCACAACCCGCGACAGCTTTTACTGCGAGGGTACTTCTGTAGACGTCCATCACACGTTTTGCCATGCTTTCAGGCGTGAAATTATGTGCATTTTGGCGGGCGCTGCGGCGCATTTGCGCCAACGTTGTAGGCGATTTAAGCAGGCGCACTACTTCCGCAGCGTATTTGTCAACATCGCCGGCATCAATGCAGATGCCGTCTTCCCCGTGGGTTACAGTTTCTGGAGCGCCGCCGGAGTTCATCACCACCGCGGGAGTGCCGCAAGCTCGTGCTTCACCTATTACTAATCCCTGAGTCTCGCTAGGCGACGGGAAGCAGAAGAGATCAGCGGCGGTAAGCAGCGCCGCGAGCTTATCGTGTGCCACGTGCCCAAGCAGGCGCACATTTTCGCCTAGCGGTAAACACTCCTCTCGAAGTTCCACATCGGTGGGGCCGGTGCCGGCAATGAACAAGACCGCATTTGGTATGGTTTGCTGCACGGTGCGAAATGCCTGAATGAGCCAATCTAAGCGCTTTTCACGGGCCAGTCTGCCAGCATAGACCAGCATGGGGGTGTTTGCGCCAACGCCCATAGAACTGCGCGTCTGCATGCGGCGCTCGTCGGAAATTGAAACCTCGTCTGGCATAGGTATTCCGGTGGGAATAATGTGCACGCAGCCCGAAACGCCCAGCGCCTTTAGCTCATCGGCGGCCGTTTGCGATGGACAGATGATGGCATCGCAACGATTGTAATACCACGGCAGGTAGCGTTCAATCATGTGCTGCGTAACGTTATCGGGCAGAAGAGGCATGTAGTGGCTGTATCGTGTGTACAACGTGTGGAAAGTGGAAACGAGCGGTATACCCGTGTGAATTGCGGCTTGCGCGCCTGCGAGCCCCAGAACAAAGGGCGTGTGAGTATGAACCACGTCGAGGTGCAGGTCACGAAAATAGGAGGCCATGGCAATGCCCGGAATGATGGGATAGGCCAAAGGATAGTCGCGGTTAAACATCGATACGAAGGACGGGAACCGCAACACATTGGTATCCACCACATCGTGATCATGATGGGCAGGGGCGAAGGTCAACACGTTGTGATGGCGCCTTCGCAGTTCCGCGGTGAGCGTGAGCAGGGAGGTGGTTACCCCGTTCTGCACAGGGTAGAAGCTCTCGCTGAACATGCCGACCCGAATGCGAGGGACGGTATCTTCCGCCAGGACCTCCTCGGGCTGGTAATCATCACTCACTGGACTAGACTCCTGGCTCGCTAAATTCAAGATCGGCGGCGAACCCCAACTGCATCTCTCTTTCACGCCGGTACCTCATCACCTCTGAGAGGAACACCCTGCGAACCGCCGGACCAGGTACCGCCTGGTTGTTCTCACTACTTTTGTGCATCTCCTTGCGGGTTTTAATAAGCTTAATGGCGCCTTGAGCTGCGAGCCGCTGCATTTGTACTGGGGAAATCTCGAGAAGTGCCGCTGCCTCAGCCATTGAAATTAATGGATTAAGCAGGCGTTGTGCTACGCGAACACGTCGGTTTTGCTGCTGTATAGATGCGGCGTCATCGCCGTTAGGCATCCGGGCGGCCGCCTGCTGCAACGTAAACCAGTGCTGTGGTGGTTCGCAGTCATCCAATGGCACCTGCGGTGCTCGTCGATGTGCCAGCCGACGTGGAACTACAGCCGAGACCGGCGACGCTTTTGAGTCGTTAACAGGCGAGGAATTCTCGGCCGATGGCGGAGCGCTGGACTCGTTTTTTCGGGCAACGAATGCGCCGAATTCGGGTATCTCCACGTCGAGTTCCATTCCGTCATTGAATTTCAACGGTTTGATAGATCTTGTACTTACACCGGCGCCAGGTACCAAATCGGCTGCGGTAGGCTCTGCAGTAATTATGGGGTAGAGCGATAACGACTGACGCCTATTCATCCGCTTCCCGTTTTCCCTGGCGGCAGCTATATCGGTGAGGTCACAGTCTGAAATTGGTAGAATTGCTTCGGTCACAATGGCGTGCGAGATAGTTTGCGGGGAGGCTGCTATAGCATCTCCGGTCAACTCCGTGAGCACGGGCTCCTCGGCCTCAACGGCACCCACCGCGATCTGCTCTTGCTGGGTATCTACAAACTGCTCTTCAAGATATTTTTGCCACTCGTCTAAACGCACGACAGACCTCCTGCACCGGCACAATCAGAATTAAAATATGAGCATTGCATCACCGAACGAGAAAAACCTGTATTCTTGAGAAACAGCCTCGCGATAAGCACGCATTGTAAGGTCGTATCCCGCGAACGCCGAGACCAGCATAAGCAGGCTCGATCGCGGCAGGTGGAAATTCGTTATCAAGCCGTCAATCGCCTTAAACTGGTAGCCAGGCTTAATAAACAGCCGTGTTTCGCCACAAAATGGCGCAACCCTCTGCGCGGCGGCGGCCTT
>DAIDKH010000102.1 GCA_027450145.1 Chthonomonadaceae bacterium
TTTGTTATTGGCCCGCACATTCGCAGGAACACCGGCCGCAATACCGTTGTCTCCTCCATTCCAAGTGCTGTTGCCAATCCAAGGTAACACGCACCCCCCACAGCCATGCACGTAGATAGAAGGAGTAATGCCGGAAAGAAGACGCGAGATCCGGGGTGGGGCTGATTAAGGACCAGCATGTGCAGCTCCATCACATTGCGCAGTCCTAGGACTAAAACTCCGGCTAGAGCGCTTGCTATAATGATTTTTACAGCGGAGGCCGCAATTCGACGCAGATTGAGGCCGCCCAGTCGCTTACCTAGTAGAACCAGTAGTACCAGCATCAGGATGGATGCCGATACCGAAGTAAGAAAGGCGAGACCGGCAGTGGCGTAAAAGGGTCGATTGCCAAAGAAGTGTATAAGAAGCCAGTTTGATGTAAAGAACAGTACAGTGACGAATGTGCCGACAATCACCGGCGTGCGCGTGTCCTGCAGCGCATAAAAACCGCGTGCGACTACTGCCTGTGTGGACCATGCGAAAACACCAACGGCAAAACTACGCAGCGCTGCGGCTGCAATCTCGGCGTCTGCATGGCTATACTTGCCGGTTTGAAGCATAAGTTGCACCATAGGCATGGCAAGAATAATGAGAAAAACCGAAGCGGGAATTGTGAGGAACAGGATAGAGCGAACACCGAAGTTTACACTTCGCCGCAACGCAACCATGTCTTTTCGGGCTGCCTGTGCGGCCATGGTAGGGAATATGGCAATTCCTGCGGCTTGGCCGAATATTGCAATTGGGATGTTCATGAGCTTGTTCGCGTTCATGAGTGCCGACTGTGGGCCGTTACCCAGTGTGGATGCGAACATCTTGTTAATAATAGCAGAGATGGGTGGAAGCGCAAGTCCCAGGATTACGGGCAACATGAGCCGCCAGACCTTACGTGCGCCGGGATGCTTCCAATATGCCGCCAGAGTCGAAGGCATTTCGCGCAGTTCTCCAGCGCGCCTTTTACGCAGGTAGGCAACCGTAGCCCGTATTGGCGGTGGAACATAATACCCACCAGATTGTCGCACAAGAATCCACTGCAGCAAGAGGTTGCCAATCACCGCTCCGCCAACAGCGCCAAAGCAAAGTCCTGCAACTCCATAGCGGGCGGTGAGAAATACCCCTCCAAAAATGATGCCGATGTTGTAGATTATAGGGCCAAGTGCCTGCCCAATGAATATGTGTCTTGCCGTAAGGCTGCCCATCATAAGGCCGCCTAGAAAGAAACAGAGCTGAGCGGGAAGCAGTATGCGCGTAAGGTGTACGGTGTCGTCAACCTTGTGCGGTATAAGGGCGAAACCAGGACTGGTTAGCAGTACCAGCTTGTGTGCAAATATCTCACCCAAAATAATGAGCACAGTTATAATGAACGTCATCACAGTAGCTACAACACTAAATGTTCGCCACGCCTCGCGTTCCTGGTTTTTCTCAATGTACTCTGCAAACACCGGAATGAACGCACTGGATAGCGCGCCTCCGGCAATTAGGAAGAAGATGAGGTCCGGAATGGTAAACGCGCCGCTGTAGATATCTGTGAGGAAACCCTGGCCAAAATGGTGCGCAATTACACGCTCGCGGATGAGGCCAGCTATTCTACTTCCTAATATCCCAAGCATCATGACGGCCGCACCGCCAGCTACCTGGCGCCGCATTCCGGCCTGGCTGGCCTTAGCACTCTCTTGATTTGTCATGCCATGAAACTACCTGAAACTGTACACGGTGTCAATAGCTAGCTGGAACCAGATTAACGGCACCGCTGCCTACCGACGATTAAACCGTGACGGGGCGTCATCCTCAATGCTATGCCCCTTGGTATTTTCAGCACGAGCGCGAATAAGAATGTAGACGAATGGCCGGGGTTTGTGAGGATTGCTAATTAATTAGCGCCTGTTATGGCGCAGTTGAAGGAATTAATAACATACTGAACGAATATGCCTCCGAAAGGTGGTGTATCCAAACATGAAATCGAAATGCTCGTTGCAAATTGCGCTGGTGAGTCTTGCTGCGTCGGCGTATTTCGCGCGGCCGGCCCACGCTCAGCAGGGCAGCATTACTGTGCAGGTGAATAAGCCGGGTATCCGTATAAGTCCGACACTCTACGGCTTGATGACAGAAGAGATTAACCACTCCTATGATGGTGGGCTTTATGCGGAGCTCATACGAAACAGGATATTTCGCAATAACGCCGATAGCCCAGTTCACTGGAGTGCGTATGGCCCTGTGGGCAGTGTCTCGATGAGCCTTGATCACGATCACGCGTACAATTCGGCCCTCACGACCTGTTTGAAAGTGACCGTGGAGGGTAGCACAGGCTCCAAGGCTGGAGTCTCAAATGGCGGGTATTGGGGGATACCCGTACGTGCTCATACTACCTATCACGCCTCCTTTTTCGCACAGCCGGCCGCAGGATTTCAGGGGCCATTGACGCTGCTCATTGCGAGCGACGATGGTTCTATCCACTACGCAACGGCAGAGGTTCCACAACTTCGGCCAGGTTGGCACAAATACACGGCCGTACTGAAAACAGGGCAATGCGAAACCACTGCGAATGCAAGATTTTACATTCTGAGCAGCCATCCTGGCACGTTCTACCTCAACCTTGTGTCGCTGTTTCCGCCGACCTATGATAACCAGCCAAACGGATTTCGGCCGGATATTATGAAATTACTCGCTGCGATGCACCCTGCATTTTTACGCCTGCCGGGCGGAAACTATCTTGAAGGGAACTCCATCGCCGAGCGATTTAGGTGGCGGCGAACTCTTGGGCCGTTGCGCGACCGCCCGGGCCACGAGAGTCCCTGGGGGTACAGGTCTACCGATGGAATGGGTTTGCTAGAGTTTATGATGTGGTGCCAGGATCTCCACATGCAGCCTGTTCTCGCTGTGTATGGCGGCTATTCTCTTGGTGGGCATGTTGTTCAGCCCGGCGCCGCGCTAGAGCCTTATGTGAAATCCGCCATGGATGAGATACAGTTCGTCACCGGGAGTGCGTCCACCAAATGGGGAAGCATTCGAGCAAAGTTGGGGCATCCTAAACCTTTTCCACTTCATTATGTAGAGGTCGGAAACGAAGATCCTCAAAACACCTACACCGGTAGGTACATTCAGTTCTACAAGGCGATAAAGTCCCAGTATCCTAAGTTAACCGTGATCGCCACCACCCACGTGGACGGTATGCAGCCTGATATGATCGACGATCATTACTACCGGTCGGCCGCTGCAATGGAATCCGACGTTCATCATTACGACACATACAGCCGCAAGGGGCCCAAGACATTCGTTGGCGAATGGGCATCTACAGAAGGTTCGCCAACGCCCACCATGAATGCGGCGCTTGGTGACGCTGCCTGGTTGACCGGCCTTGAGAAAAACTCTGATCAGGTGTTGATATCTTCGTATGCCCCGTTATTGGTGAACGTCAACCCAGGCGGTGCAGAGTGGGGTACCAACCTCATCGGCTACAACGCGCTGACAAGCTATGGGTCGCCGTCCTACTATGTTCAAGCAATGTTCAGCAACAACCGCGGTGATGTGGTTCTTCCTGAGAAGACGGTAGCCAAACGCGCGACAGCCATTAAACCCTATGTACCGTCGGGGGCGATCGGCGTGGGCACCTGGGCCACGGAGGCGCAGTTTCGAAATCTCAGCGTAACGCACGATGGCAAAACTCTCTATGCAACCAACGCGATGACTTCGTTGAACGATTTGAACGTATGGAAGGGTTCATGGAAGGTGTCGGACGGCGTGCTCACCCAGAGTGCAAATGGAACCGCCGAGATTGCCAGTATGGGCGACCCTTCGTGGACTGATTACACCTACACGCTGCAGGCACGCAAGCTGGGTGGAAATGAGGGGTTTCTCATTCTCTTCCACGTGAAGAGCCGAAATACATGGGTGTGGTGGAATATTGGCGGATGGACCAACTCACGCACTGCTCTCAACCAGTCGCTTAAAGGCGGGCAGTCAGAATTTGGTCAATCCGGTCCAAGTACAATACAAACCGGCAAATGGTATACCATTCGAATTCATTGCCACGGGCAGAGTGTGGAGTGCTATCTGGATGGTAAGCGCATCATTAGCGGAACAGACAATCTAGCTCCACCTAAGCCTGTATTTACCGAAGCCAGCCGTGATCTGAAGAGCGGTGATGTCATTCTAAAGGTTGTGAACATTACTTCGACGCCTATGCCGCTGGCAGTCCATCTGCGCGGAATATCGCATTTGTATGGCGGTACCGCAACGGTACTAAGCGGCGACCCATCGGCCCAAAATACTATCGAGGACCCAAAGAAGATCATTCCCATTAGAACCCGCTTAGAGGTTACAACACCTAACTTTGTCCACACGTTTGCGGCACATTCCGTAAGCGTATTGCGTCTGAAAACACGCAGGTAGCTGTGAGTTGTCAAAATGCCGTCCACGCGTTAGCTTTTGGGCGGCTTTTTGTTGCTACCGCTCTGATTGAACCCTTGCGATTGAAGCCTGTAACGAAGCGCTTAGCCCAAACTTTACAGTTGACCGCCGCGAACTGCCATAATTGTAAAAGCAAACAGGTGGGAAAGGGGTCATTTTGGCGCTGCGTGAAGATATACCATCAATTCGACCGACAAAGCGGGGTAGTGAACCTACTAACCGGTCACGGACCGTGCGGCGTCTAATTGCGGCACTACACGTAACGTGGCTTGTTCTTCTGCTTCTACCCACAGTTCTCGATATTATCGGGCCCGAGCGCACATGGTTTGGGGCTGCCAATATGTATCTGCCACAGTGGGGGTGGGCACTTCCAGGGGTAGTAATAATTCCACTAACTGCGTGGAAGAGGCCGCGGATGCTGGGCGCTTCGCTCATTCTGTTATTATGGGTGGCGGTACCGTTGATGGGCTTTGAGTGGCACTCCCCCAAGCCCGTGCCAGATGTTCCTGGCATCAAGCTTCGTTTGATGACTTACAACGTAAAGGGTGGCCGGCGCGATGCTGCTGCGATCGTGAGCGATATCGCCAAATTCAAGCCGGATGTCATCCTTATGCAAGATCAGCAAGGCGTGTTGCAGGGTATTGTGGGTGCCTACCTGCACAGCTGGCATGTTGAAGACGACTATCAGTTCGTGGTTGCCAGCCGCAGATTTCCAATTTCTCCTCTGCGGACGCAAATAACTGATGATTCCCCCGACGAGCATTGCTGTGTGAGCTTTCATCTCCTTGTAAACGGTAAACCCATCACGATTTACGATGTTCATCTTCGATCCCCGAGATTTGGGCTTGATGCGATTGCACATGGTCAGGTAGACCGGATGGTACAGGATGCTAGACGTCGACTGGAGCAGGCCAAGCGGCTTCAACATTATCTCAAACATGAGAAGGTCGAGACACTTATTGCAACCGGCGATTTCAATTCAACCAATTGGGCCCTTGCATTGCGGAAGCAAATTGATCTCGGTCTAAAAGATTCATTTACCGTCGCCGGACGAGGCTATGGCTACACGTACGGGCAGTACACGCCGTTACACATGCCTGTCATGCGTATAGATCACGTGTTGGTTGGCAACAGGTGGAAGGTACTGAACGTGCAGGTGGGAAACACGATAGGTTCCGACCACGCACCGGTAATTGCGGATCTTTTCCTCCCAGCTTCACGATAGCTCACATCTTTGTGCGATCCATTGTCTGCTACATTTCCTTTCCGGTGTAGTTCGACTGATGCAGGAAAAGCGAGCCGAAGCGCCGAACTATCTGCTAGCTCGAACAGGGTAGTTAAGAAAGGAACGTTGTATGCCACGAGTGGATGGCCGGGGTAGTAACCAGATGAGGCCCGTAAAACTGACTAGAGGCTTTATGCCCAATGCTGAGGGAAGCTGCTTAATTGAGATGGGCAACACAAGGGTTATCTGTACCGCCTCGGTAGAGGATAAACTGCCGCCGTTTCGTAAGTTGGAAGGTGAACTTGGCTGGCTTACGGCCGAGTACAGTATGCTGCCTCGATCAACGACGTCGCGGTCGCCCAGGGAAAATCGATCGGGTCCTGGTGGGCGCACTATGGAAATACAACGCCTAATTGGCCGCAGTCTTCGAGCAGTTGTTGAGCTTCCAGTGCTAGGTGAACGAACGATCTGGGTAGATTGCGATGTGCTTCAAGCAGATGGCGGTACTCGATGCGCGGCGATCACTGGCTCGTTTGTAGCCGTGGCAGAGGCTTGTAGATACCTTGTAAATCAGCGGCACATTGCGCGAATGCCGCTTTTGGGGCAGATTGCCGCGATCAGTGTTGGGGTAGTCGGTTCGGACGAACTGCTCGACCTCTGTTATGAAGAAGATCACCGGTGCATGGTAGATATGAACGTAGTTGCCACAGATAGGGGCAAGTATGTTGAGGTGCAAGGTACGGCGGAAGGCGCTCCTTATGACCGGAATCGCCTAAACAGGCTGCTGGACCTGGCACAGATCGGTATGGATGCTCTGTTTAAGCAGCAGAAGAGTGTGTTAGAAGGAATGCTTTGATTACAGTGCAGCTGCTAATCGCTACAACCAACCAAAAAAAGGGGGGCGAGATGCGCCAGATATTGAGTGAGGCACTACCGGGTCTCTCACTGTTAACTCTGGCAGATCTACCCCCGGCGCCCGAGGTCGATGAGACCGGTGAAACCTTTGCTGAGAATGCCCGCCTGAAGGCTCGCGCTGCGTTAAGCCACTTTGGGATGCCGTCTATCGCGGATGATGGTGGGCTGGTGATTGACGCCTTAGATGGTGCTCCAGGTGTAAAGTCTCATCGCTTTCTGGGCGAAAGCACTTCCTTTGCGGACAAGATGGCCCGCATCCTTGAGATGATGGCTGATGTGCCTGATAGTGCGCGTACATGTCGATTTCAGTGCGCCGTGGCAATTGCACTGCCAGATGGCAGGGTGTTGGAATATGAGGGACGTTGCGAGGGCCGCATTGCCCACAAACCGGCCGGTAGCCATGGCTTTGGCTATGACCCCATTTTTTATCTTCCGAATCGGCGATGCTGCATGGCAGAACTTCTGCCTGAGGAGAAGCACAAACTCAGTCACCGCGGTATGGCGCTTGGTCTTGCGATAACGGGTCTGAGTCAGGTGCAGCAGGAGATGTCCGTTGCAACTCAGGAGTTTCGGAACACCTGCGGCTAGGCGTTTACAGTCTGCCTTTGGCTACCTTAAGCGTATTGCCAATGGCTTTTCCCAACATCATTGCAGCGTCATGGCGTGCGCTTGCTCCTACTGCGCTCTCTTGTCGGTCGTTCCACTGCTCGCGGTTGGTATCTCCCTTTTCGGTTTTGTCTTAGGCAATCAACTTCAGGTCGTCGACCACGCTGTCGGTACTATCCGTAACTTTGTACCAATACAACCAGTCTTTCTCAAGGAGACTCTTGAGCGTGCCGTTCACTACCGTGGTACGGCAGGCCTCTTGGGTGGAATTGGTCTGGTCTATGGCGCTCATCAAACGTTCATGGTAATGCAGCCAGCCATGAACCTTGTTTGGGGCGTGCGAGAAAATCGCAAATGGTGGCGGCGACGCGTGCTGGCGGTTACTGCGGCAGTAGTTACCCTGGCGCTACTAGGCGCGGATGTCGGGTTTACGGCAATGGCGGCTTTCGAACTGCATTCGGGTTTCCTGTCGCTTAGGCTTGCGCCTATCTCGCGAGTTGCCTTTGCGCTACTCCCGCTACTTACGACAACGCTTCTGTTTTCTTGGTTATACAGTGAGATACCGTCGTGCCAGGTCTCTGGAGAAGCGGCGTTCCGAGGCGCCGCTACGGCTTCAGTGCTGTGGGAGCTGACTAAAATCGGGTTCGCATTTTTCGTTGCAAAGTACGCAGGTTTTGAGAGTATTTACGGACCACTTAGTGGGTTGGTTATACTGGTAATATGGGTGTACTACTCAATGGTGATCTTGTTACTGGGAGTTGAGGTATCTGCAGATTTTCAGAGTAGGCATAAGGAGTTGGAATGAGAACGATCACAGCAATACTAGTGAGTGCACTTGTTGGCTTTACAGCAAGAGTATATGCGCAAACCGTCCCGCCACCTTCCGGTGGCAGCGGCCTTCAGGCTGTACTTGTAGGCGGCGGTCCTGTTCCAAGCCTCAATCAGGCGGCAATAGAGAGCAATATCCGATACCTGGGTCACCTACTTCCTAGTACTGCAAACGTAACCACCCTTTATGCCAACGGCAATCCTAGTTCACAAATAGTACTTGCGGAACCTTCGCAGACCAAACACGATAAGGCCGTATTGCTCTATGAGTCCATTCGCAATGATGTGATCGTAGACCCGTCCCCCGTGATGCGGACGCCACATCTGCCTCGCGGGATTAACGGGGCTGCCACATCGAGCACGCTACTTACAGTACTACAAAGCTTAGGCGATAAATACCGTGCCGGCCGCGTAAATGGACCATTGCTGCTCTATTTTACCGGGCATGGTGGGCCAGGTGGTCCTAACTTCAGCAACAATTTTTTTGCAATGTGGCGACCCAGCCCGCCACTCGCAGTGACGGACCTGGCTCGCGACCTCCGATCTATCCCTAAGTCTGTACCAGTCTATGTAGTGATGGTTCAGTGCTACTCAGGTGGCTTTGCAAACCTGCTGTTGAAAGGCGGATCAGCAGCGGGCCAGGTCACCAGCCGACCTATCGCAGGTTTTTTTGCCTCCACGCGGCGCACAGAGGCCGCAGGCTGTACTGCGGCAGTTGATGAGAAAAACTATCCGGATTTCACGTCGTATTTCTTCGCCGCTCTCACCGGTCGTAATAGGGTAGGGCAGCAGGTTACGGGCGCCGATTATCGAAAGGACGGGAAGATTACTCTGGCCGAAGCTTATGACTACGCCATAGCGAATGACCCAACAATTGATATACCGACGTGTACATCGGATCTCTTTCTAAGGCAGTTCGTGCCAGCACGGGATGACGATATCTTTCTGGAGCCGCGGATCCTCGTAAAATCATGGGCTACTCCCGGCCAAGTTGCCGCATTGAACAGTCTTGAAAAGCAAAT
>DAIDKH010000103.1 GCA_027450145.1 Chthonomonadaceae bacterium
AGGTTCGGTGCAGTGCCCAGTGAACGACCACACACATATATAATTGGGTCAAATGATTGTTTGGCTGTGTATCCGTCCTCATGCTCGAATGGAGCCACATCCTGTACCAACCCGGCCACAAAGATAAAAGCGACGACATAAACTGACGTTTAATACTAAAAGAATGTTGAATCGGTAGTGACAAGTGGAAACCATTCCATTTGAAAATCGTATATTAGCTTGAGACTAAGCATTTTGAAATCAAGATATATGGTTTCAATGTGATCTCAGGAGTGTTCTAAGGAGAAACTCATGCATCCTACAAAAAACGATCTGCCTGGTAAGACGAGGGAGCGAATTATTGAGCTGCTGAACGCCCGCCTTGCCGATGCAGCCGATCTCTATTCTCAGGCAAAACAGGCTCACTGGAATGTAAAAGGCAGCTCATTTATAGCGCTTCACGAGCTGTTCGACGAGGTTGCTGGCGTGGTACTCGAGTTTGTTGATCTCATTGCGGAGCGCGCCGTACAACTAGGGGGAACCGCAACTGGAACGGTGAGGTGTGCAGCGGCCAGTTCAAGCTTGAGCGAATATCCCCTGGATATCACTGGTGGTAACGAACATGTAAATGCCCTCTCCAGTGCACTCGCATCGTTTGGACACTTAGCGCGCCGGGCGATTGACTTGGCCTCCGAATTAGGTGACCAGGGCACGGCGGATCTCTTTACGGAGGTTTCCCGCGGGATTGACAAATACACCTGGTTTGTAGAGGCCCATCTTGAATCTAGCAAGTAGGTACGAGTGCAATGAACCAATCTGACAATAGCCCCATTGTAGAAGACCAGGCACTAAGGCTTTTCGCTGCCTTAACTAGATGCTTCCATGCCCTGTCAGATTCGGCCCGCAAGCATATCAGTACCTATGGCATAAATGCCACCGAGTTTGGCGTTTTGCAGCTGCTTCACCTTAGTGGCCCTCTGCCACTGGGTGAAGTCGCTGCGAAACAGATGCTTACCACAGGGAGCATGACGTACGTTATTGACAGCCTGGAAACGCACGGCTACGTTCAGCGCGTCGCGTGTCCCAAGGACCGCCGACGGCTGTACGCCGAGCTAACAGAGAGTGGAACTCTGCTGGTGGAACGCATACTCCCAGAGCACGCAGCCGAGATTAGCAGATTAGTAGCCGCGCTGACCGCTGAGGAGCAGACGGTTGCGGAACAGCTGCTTAACAAGCTAGCGGAGTTCCACAAATCAGATGGGCAGGCTGATCTAAATATCTGCCCGTTAATAGCACAAGGTGAGAGGAACACGGACAAATGACGAAGGTAGCTGTAGTTTACCATAGTGGTTATGGACACACCCAGAAGGTTGCGGAAGCCGTGGCCAGAGGTGCGCAGAGCGTAGAGGGCGCCAACGTAACTCTGGTATCCGTAGCGGATATTGAGAATCACTGGGCTGATTTGGATGCGGCCGACGCCATTATCTTTGGCGCGCCTACGTACATGGCAAGCGCATCTGGCAAGTTTAAGGAGTTCATGGATGCCACCAGCGGCAGATGGATGAACCAGACATGGAAGGACAAACTTGCTGCAGGATTTACCAACTCCGGCAGCATGAGCGGCGACAAGTTAACAACGTTGGTACAGTTTGTTACCTTTGCTGCACAACATGGAATGCTCTGGGTTGGTACAGGCATCATGCCGGGCAACAACCACAGCGGCGGCAGCAATGATGATCTCAATCGACTGGGATCTGCGCTCGGCCTCATGACGCAGAGCAATGTCGACCAGGGGCCAGATGTAGCGCCTCCTTCCAGCGACATCAAGACGGCTGAGGCCTTTGGAGTACGAGTTGTAAAAACGGCACAACGTATCGCGAAACCGTAATATTACGACTTTGCGGGGGACCGATCTGGCGACATATTGGTCCCCGCTTGCCCTTGAATACAAGGGGTTTAACTTTAAGGACATCACCATGGACAACACACAACAAAACAGGCAACCGGTAGACGTCGCTCTCCTTATTATCCGACTGGCGTTATCGGCAGTATTTATCTATCACGGCTACGGAATCTGCTCAAATATCCCTCAATTCGCAGGATATATCAAAATTCCCGTTGCTGCAGCTTGGTTAGTAGGAGGCGGAGAACTGCTGGGAGGCTTGGGGATGCTCGCGGGCTTGCTCAGTAGAATTGCTGGGGTGGGACTCGCCATTATCATGTTTGGTGCTATTGTTACCTACCACTGGGCTCATGGGTTTAGCATCACAAACCAGGGCTATGAATACGTACTTACATTGCTGCTAAACGGCCTCGCTATCACCATTGCGGGTCCTGGAAAATACAGCCTGGAACACGCCTTATCCGCACGAAAATCCGCCAGTCATTGAGTGCGTGAGCACAAGGAGGTTCTCCTTGCAAGATTACTAGCGCGATGAGTGAATTACGCCGCTCATCGCGCTTAGCCCATGGAATGCTGCCCTACTACTATTTCGCGTCGCCAACAAACACTCCACGACCGTTGGTGCCAATGAAAACTTGACCAAATCGGCTCCAACTTCCCGCCATACACTCAGGAACGTCACCAACGGGCTGGCTATCCGCATCTATTTCGTTCCATGTCTGCCCCAGGTCCGTTGAAATGAATATCCCTTGCTGTCCACCTTCTAGACTGCCATACAAGTAAAGGGCAAGTCCACGCCCGTGCGCTCCTATGCCCTCAGCAAAGAGACTTGCGGCTTTAACAGACCCCACAGGCTGCCAGGTGCGTCCCCCGTTGTTGGAGTGCCATAAACCACGGTCAGCCGCAGCAATCCAGATGTCGTCTGCCACACCGGGCGTCGTTACTAGTGCCGTAACACCATAAGGTACCGCCTTCGAACGAACCTTCCAGGTAACGCCTCCGTCCGTACTCCTGTATAGAGTCCCTTTAAAGCACAAATAGAAGACATGCGAACGTTCGCCATCTGCTGCCAAAGGTATTTTCCAGTACCAGACGCTGGGGACAATGTGCAGGGGTAAGCCCTTCATCTTCTGCCAGGTTTTACCGCCGTCGGTAGTCGCATAGCCCGGTCCCTGGTGAAGCGTGAGCAGAGCCATGCACTTCGGATCCTTTGCAGATATTGCGATGCGCTCCGGCATGGCTGCGGGATTCAGACCGGTGAACGAGTTCCATGTGCGCCCCCCGTCACTTGACGAAGCGCCCCCGCCCGTGTCATTCCATTTGCGCACCCCCACCCTGGCGAGATTCTGCGGACTCCCAGCACACCACGTGATCTGGTCCGTATCGCCGTAGGTCGGACCATGACCGTGGTACCAGTCGCCGTAGCCGTGGTTTGGGAACCTGGTCAACGATGAGTGCCTGAACCCATCAACGTCTGCAACTCCGGATAACAGGGGCGGTCCGTTGGGTGGGGCAGCGAGACTAAAGACCACCACTTCTTCGTGACCATTCTCGTGATTTTCAAATACCGCAGGACGCAATCGGTCATCATCGCAGCTATAGACCGCATACCAGTCGGTTAGCCAAACCTTGCCGGGAGTGAAGGGATCGATGGCCAGCCCCGCAACCTGCCGCAGTTGAAGCATCGATTGCGCATACCAGGGCACCGTGCTTTTCACACTAAAAGGGACCAACGACCACGACCTACCGCCGTCGTGCGTTTTGAACAGCCGCAAGTGGGACGACTGGGTTGCCGCCAGAACCTCATGAGGATGCCGAGGGCTAATGGAAATACCACAGAACCTGCGCTGTCTGCCTGGCGGCGTAATATCGGACCACTCTCCGTGGCGTAACACGTAGACACCGTCGGTGGCTGAAGCGTAAACTGCCCCCGTGGGCGAGGCAGCCATTCGCTCTACGTGGATCGGGCTCTTTGGCATAACCTTCCACGTTGCTCCGTCGTTTTGCGAAACGCAGACACCGTAACCGGGAACTGACGCGTAGACTTCCGAGGGAGATTTCGCACTGAACACTACCGAGTTGAAGCCAATATTTGCAATTCCGTGGGTGTTCAGCGTACTTACCAAATTCCATTTGCGGCCACCATCTACCGAGCGCCATAGCCCGCTTTCACGAGATCCAAAAAGTATCACACCACGGTGAAATGGGCTGAGAGCGAGTCGCGATCCCGCCCACCTATCGTCGGCGTTACCACCCATGGGCAGGTGTAGAGGGAGTTGCTGCCAATGGCGCCCTTCGTCGGTAGATTTAAAGATTGCGCCTAACGTTGAGCTCCACAGATCCTTACCTGCAGCTACATACACGGTATCCGCCCTAAACGGATCAACTGCAAGGGCCTCACCACCGTAGAAGTTGGATTGTTGCGAGGTAAAGCCGTCATTTAATGGAACCCATGTCGATCGCTTACTGTTCCATCTATAGAAGCCACCCACGTCGGTTCTAAGGTACACAAGATCGCGCTTTAGCGGGCTGCACACCACATCCAGCACGTATCCACCACCGCCAATCGCCACATTTCGCCATGAATACGGGATATGCGGCACAACCTGTGCCATGGCGCAAGCCCGCAGTAGTCCCAGCGCCAGCACGCTCATAAGCCGAACACAGTAGGCCTTAACGCCTTGCATTAGTTAATATTCCCCTGCCGAATTGAACACCACCCGCAAGTGGCTACCTTTGCGAGATTATGCACGACCGCGCGGGCAGCCGTATTGCACCGAGACGTGCCGGTAACTCGCCCATTGGGCGGTAGAACCTGCCGAACGACCGCCCTACTGTGGTACGGCGCAACCTGTTGATGCTTCGACACCTTTTATGTAAACCCTGAAGGTATTGTCAACAAATTGAGCTAAAGCACAGGGAATACGAACCCGAGGAACAATGCTCAACAAGACATCCGCATGTGAAAGCGCCCTGGCCTTTGGCGGTTTTTTCATCTCCGGCACAAACTTCCCAGGGTCTTTTTGAACAGCGTTGCAATACTTAATCAAAAACCACAGAACGAATTTGCCACGAGTAAAGCGCATGTATTCTTTTTGGCAGCGCAATTCTTTCTCTATTCGCGCGACGGGGACACGTCGAGTATAATTAACTTTACATTTTTCATGCAAATATAACGCAACATCTTTCTTGCTCTTTAGATTTGGATGCGGTTGAATGCGCCCATCGCATAACGAAAAGATGTCGTCCATTGAAATATTATCGAGCTGTGGTCGGAGTCCAGACCTCATCCAGTGGACGATCCACGCCATGATAGGTATCGTTGCTTCAAGAAACGCACAAAGCTGCTCATCAAACGAATCACACATTTTTTCGAGATGAGCAACATCGATCCCCTCGTAACCAAAGTACTCGGTAATTATTTGACTAAAGGTTGTCCGATCTACAATGTAGTTCTCAATTGAGTGCCATGTGGTCACATAGATGTTTTCGTCCTGTGGAAAATCTGCAGGGATTATTTCGGTGAGATCACGATCTACAAAGAAACAGATTTGGGATTTATTGAAACGGCTCCAGTCGAAACACATACTGACATTGTAAACTTGAGGTTTGCCCTTGGCAATAATCGGTATTACATCCCACTCGCGCGGGAGCCGCTGCCTAACGCAATATTTGTAAAACGTGGCATCATCTTTTCCTTCCACAAATCCATAAACCACCTTTTTGTTCGGCTGGTACTTGTTTAGAAACATATTGTAGGCTACATTCGGGCTTTTTCTGGCATCGTCATGGATATCAATCATGCTCATTGTTGCGCCTCCTGAATAAATTCACCAAGGCCATGCGCGTACTGTCTTAGTTCGTTGTCGTAAATGAACGGTGAATGTGTTACAGCGACCAAGCCTGTACAGAAATCTGCATTCCGGATATCTGGCAGAAATGTGGTTTGCCAAGGAACAGAGAGAGACAGTTCCGGCTCGTCGATCAATACGAAGTATTTCTTTCCGCCGGAGAGGTATAAATGACTGAAAAGGGAGACAATCTGCTTCTCCCCGGAAGAAAGGTCATTAAGCTTGATTTCAGGAGCAAGGCCGCAGCTTGCTTTGGGACGGATGGTAAATTGGAAACTCGAGGTGTCGTATTTGAACTCTTTGGTCGGCATATAGTTGTTGCATACGCCGCAAAAGTCGACAATATTGGATTCCCTGGCCTCAAAATCCTCATGAAATTTCATCAGTTTCATAAAATAGTGGCAAATAACTTTCGCATGTTCGTCGTCTTTAAGGCCCGATTTCACGTCTTTAATAATATGGCGTAGTTCGTCTTTGTTGGCTGAGGACAATATGTGATCCTGAATTCTACCAAGAATGTTCTCAATCGTTTCCTCAGGCACAACACTAATTTCCCGTAGTACAACTTTTGAGTACAGTTGTTTAACAATGTCCCCAAGGTAACCGAAAGTGAGGTCGTTGAGGCTTTTCCGCGCAAATTGGTCTAAGGTCGTTTGGGTTCTATCTACTGCGGTCTCGACATCCTTCATTCCGAATTCAACGAGTTCAACAAACGCTTTCTCCCGTTGACCTTGGATTTGCCAGTCGCGGTGACGGATCTCTTGTTTGTCCACGCCAGGATAGATATCACTCAAATCTAGTTCAATTCGACGATATGTTGGCATATATAACAATTGGGCGCCCAGCGATGCCACAATGGCCGCCGAATTCCTGTTAAATGACTGGCTTTCTTCGTCTGACGACCGTGTATCGGATTTATTAATTGCAGGCAGGAGAAACGACAGCGGTACACCGAACCGCGTACATAAATATTCAAGTTCTTGGGTTATAGACCCACCATTTACGTTTTCCAGAAGTGCCAAAACTCTAGATTGGAAAGGAGGCGGGAACCTGGAAAGAACGCGCTGGTCGATATTTGGAAGCGACCCCATAATAGCCGCGTATGGCAGCGTGTACTTCTCACCGTCAATCGTCACGGCGACTGACTCAAATTTGTATTTTGCCACGGCCAACCATTGCCCTGACAGGGTGCAAAAAAGAAACCGGAGAACCGTGGTTTTTCCAACACCGTTTTCCCCAACCAGAATAAGGGTGTTGTCATGTAGTTTTAGATCAACGTCCTTGTTGCCATGCAGCTTCTTAATTTCAAACCGCGTGATAGAATTCATTTGATTAATTCCTCTAATCCACTAAAGTCCAGTCCAACACTCCTCGCGATTAGGGCGCACTGAGAATAAAGCAAACAGCAAACTTTTGCCGCACGGAAACTGCAAACTACCAAGCCAGTAACAGCGCGAGGTGAAAACGGCAATTGCTTCGCGTTCTGGACGCGAACTATGCTCGCGGCGCTGCAACCGTATAGCGCAGAATAGCCGAGTGCTATACGGCTAGTCACTTGTTCCGTATTCCAACGGCGTAGGACACCATGTCGATACCGCACTGCTTAGTTTGCTGTGGAACTAGACTCCTGATCAGGATACCGTGTGTCTTGCGTAACGAGGAAGTCCAACTCCTCTTGGGTAAAGCCAAACCGCTCACAAAGGAAGGCATCGATGCGTGCAAACAACGCACTCTCTGCTGTGGTGTCCACAGGAAGTGGAGGAAACAGCGCCTTTACCTCGGGAGGTATCGCTTTTTCGCCTGTTTGCGTGTTTATAGACAGCACGCGAACGATATAATCGAGAACTGCCAGAGTATCCTCTCGGGTTGCGCCCAGCCACGAGCAAGCCAGCAGATCGGCGCGGCGAGTATGTGCGGGCAGGCGGCGATAATTATAACTACCCACATACTTTCCCTTGTTCTTCTTCATTTGCAAGCACTCGCGACTTCGGTTGTGAAGCACCGTGCCAAGTTCAGAAAGTAGCGTGCT
This sequence comes from Chthonomonadaceae bacterium, assembly GCA_027450145.1. Classification (GTDB taxonomy): domain Bacteria; phylum Armatimonadota; class Chthonomonadetes; order Chthonomonadales; family Chthonomonadaceae; genus JAJZFK01. The sequence goes on from DAIDKH010000103.1 coordinate 7,763, forward strand.
TTCTGGCGCACTACCACAAAATGCAGCAAGGTACGAAGTAAGCCAGCCTTTTGTCACATCAAAACCGTCGGCGGCTACGAGCCAGTGCCAGAGGCATAGATCGCCGGAGCCAAGTGCCAGACAACAACTCGCGCGCTGAATGTCAGGCATGTTCAACCACCCTATTTTATCGCTTTTCAAGGAGGCTAGTGTCTGAACATCCAGGCAGGGCGGTGCGTCGAGGAATGCCGTAAGGTAATTACGGGCAGAATTTGAAAAGCCAAACCGCGCTACACCGGCGATATTCCTTCGGGCAGTCGCGCCCCTTGGCAAAAGCGCAAAAAGACGTGCCTGTGCAGCATCAGCTAGCTTGGCGTAGCCGAACTCCGTACACTCCTCAGATTCACATGCCGTGTAGGCAATCGTCTCGGTAAGGAAGGGGCGGTATTCGCTGGCCCAACGGCGCATGGGTGCGACGTTCATACTGCCTGAGCCAATTTTGCCTGCCAGCCAGATCGTGCAGCGCTGGCTGACACCGTCAAAAACGGAATCCGGAATGTTATCGTACGAGGAAACCCAGGCAGGCAGCAACTGCAAAAGCATTTTTCGCAATGGCTGGTATTCCCCGCTGAAGGTGAGCGAAAGCGGCACGATCATGCCTAATCTTCCCTGGGGGCGGCACAGTTTCACGCTGCGTTCCATCACAAGAGCATAGATGTCGGGGCACTCTCGGGTTTCGTAACCTGTGACGCGGTACTCGTTTATTTTACTTTGCTTCACATAGGGCGGGTTTCCCACTATCGCGTCAAACCCGCCGTGCGCCATGGCCTCCGGAAACTCCACGAACCAGTGAAGCGGCGTGTGCGTGCGCGTAAACTCGTCCAGAGTGGCCTTATCGGGGAACAGTCCCGCCTCGCGGTAAAGTCGCCACAACTCCCTATCCAATTCCGGGCGCAACTGCATGGCCGCAACGCGTTCCACATCGGCCTTAGCTGTTTGTCGCCGCGCGGGCAGTCCCAATTGTGTGTTGCGAAAATCCGCTAACTGCAAGGCGTACTCGTCGGCCAGCATCTTCAGCTCATCTCGGTCACGCTCAAATCCCAGTCGCCCGTGCACCGCCCAGAGCTGGTCTATTTCATCCAGGCTCGCGTAGCCGACAAGAGTGTTGCCAGCGCGAATATTAAAATCGACATCCGGCAGCGGTTCCACGCCCATGTTGGTCTTCTCCGGGCTGGGCGACGCCTCGGAAGCGAGTTTAAGGAAGAGGCGCAATCTGCATATTTCCACCGCCTCGTCC
>DAIDKH010000104.1 GCA_027450145.1 Chthonomonadaceae bacterium
GTAGTAAGTGGTTACGATGTGCGCCCGGCTGCGAAGGAGCAGATAGAAAGTTTGGGTGCCAGGGCTGTTGAGCTCGCAATTCCAAGTGAACAGTCCCAAGACTCAGGTGGGTACGCTAAGGCCATGGACGCTGCCTTCTATGCCAAACAGGCCGAGTTGCTTACCCAGGTAGTAGCGGAGAGCGATATCGTCATTACTACTGCAGCTGTACCCGGGCAGCGTGCGCCTGTGTTGGTTACGGCTGCAATGGTCGAACAAATGCAGCCAGGATCGGTAGTAGTTGATATTGCGGCCGAACGTGGAGGAAACTGCGAACTCACAGTACCAGGAGAGGCGATACATCATAACGGAGTTACCGTTATTGGACCACTGAACCTCGCATCCACCGTTCCCGTTCACGCAAGCCGGCTATTTAGTAAAAACATCTCTACATTCCTTCTCAACATGATCAAGAAGGGCGAGCTGCAAATAGACCTTGAGGATGAAATCATTCGCGATACTATGCTCACTCATAAGGGCGAGATTACCAGCACCAAACTAGGTGAGCGTTTAGGCGTAGCACCGCCTGCTGTGCAGGCGCAGAAGGAGAACTGAATGTCCTCTATAATCGAAAACCTATACATCTTTGTACTGGCCACGTTTTTAGGCCTGGAAATCATAAGGCGAGTTTCGCCACTGCTTCATACGCCGCTTATGTCCCTTACCAATGCAATCTCAGCAATTAGCTTGGTGGGTTCCATTGTGCTGCTTGGTGAGCAGGTAAACACATTGAGTACTGTTCTCGGTGCTGTGGCCGTATTCGCCTCCATGACTAACGTCGTAAGTGGATTCCTTCTGACTGACCGTATCCTCAAGATGTTTAAGAAACGCGAGCCTAAACAAAATGAACAACCTTCACCAGCTAAGCAGTAGCCTGCCACTATTTACATCCGTAACGTACCTAACTGCGGCAGTCTTGTTCATACTCTCCCTCAAATGGCTTAACACACCTTCCACAGCCCGGCGCGGCGTTTTAGCAGGCGAATTAGGAATGGTAGTAGCTATCGCGGGAACGCTGGTGCTGCCGAGTATTGAGTCGTTTAAATGGATTGTCATCACAATGCTGTTGGGTACAGCAGTTGGTATTCCTATTGCTGTCTATACCCCGATGACCGCCGTACCACAGCGAACCGCGCTTTCTCACTCATTCGGCGGCCTTGCCGTAGGATGTGTTGGCGTAGCAGAGTTCTTTGTATGGCAGGCGCACGAGCACCAAAAGCTCACGCACTTCAACGTGGGCGTGCTATGCATGGAAGTACTATTAGGCTTCCTCACATTTACGGGCAGCCTAATGGCAGTTGCCAAACTACAGGAGCTTATCCCCACCCGCCCAATGACCTACAAAGGTCAGAATATCATCAACTTCATACTATTGGGAATAGCCATTCTCCTAGGAGTGTGGCTGACCGTAGATCCCAGCCAAACTGAACTATTTCTTCCATTTGCGTTGATGGCAATGGTATTTGGCGTGCTGCTGATCTTGCCAATTGGCGGCGCAGATATGCCTACGGTAATTGCACTGTTGAACTCATATGCGGGTCTCTCGGCTTCTGCGATGGGATTTGTACTTAATAATAAGATGTTGATAATCGCCGGTACCCTGGATGGGTCCTCCGGTTTTATCCTGTCGGTTATTATGTGCAAGGCAATGAACAGATCCTTCACCAACGTACTGTTCGGTGCGTTCGGCCAGGTAGTTGCCTCTACCTCGGACGGGAAGGAGCAGCGGAGCGTACGCAGTGCGCAGGCGGAGGAGGCTGCGGAAATATTGCAATCCTGCTCCAGTGTAGTTATTGTTCCAGGGTATGGTATGGCTGTGGCTCAAGCACAGCACAAAGTCCGCGAGCTATATGATGCGCTTACAAAGAAAGGCGTTGACGTAAAGTTTGGCATTCATCCGGTTGCTGGCCGAATGCCGGGGCATATGAATGTGCTGCTTGCGGAGGCAGATATTCCGTACGACAGGTTATTCGAAATGGATGAGATCAATCCAGAGATGCCTCGTACCGATGTTGCTCTGATCATTGGCGCCAATGATGTTACGAATCCGGCCGCACGCTATGACAAATCTAGCCCAATCTACGGCATGCCCATAATTGACGTGGACAAAGCAAGCTCCGTGATGGTCATTAAGCGAAGCATGAACGCGGGATTTGCCGGAATACAAAACGAGCTGTACTTTATGGACAAATCGTTGATGTTATTTGGCGACGCAAAGGGGTTTGTTGGAGATATGGTCAAAGCGATTGCCGAGAACCATTGAGCCGCTGCTCAATCCAAAAAAGTGGTAGTGCCAAGCAGGAAGATCTTGGTCCTACCACTCAATCTGTTCTCCGCTAACCGGGTTATCATCATCGCCTTTGACTAGGTGGCAACAGCAGAATGCCGAACCGATCGCGGAACATGGATACCTTCCAGCCAACTGATAGCAGCATTGGCTGGAAGGTAATTTTTACGCGGTACTATTTAGTAGCTGCTACCTGTAAAAGTTCCAGAGGAGTTAAATTCATTGCCTTGTGCCAGGCCCATAAAGGTGAAGGTGCCGCTAACGGTCGTTGTACCCGGGGTCGTCGTGATCACAACCGTTCCTGATGGAATGACACCGGTTGCGGCCGGCCATCCGTTAGTAACCGTCATCGTACCTGTAGATACTACCGCGGTACCCAGCGTGACTGCTGTTCCGGAGTTGTGAGTCGCGGTTTTCGAGTTGTCCTGCGCAAATGCAATCGCCCGACCGTCTGGCATAACGAAGACTCCACCAGTTCCTGTATTGGCTGGGGCTGTAGAACCAGAAGTTGTAAAGGTACCCATCACAGCTACGCTCTTAGTTCCTGCGTCATTATGTGCTGTTGCCTCCCAGTGTCCGGATAAATTGCCGGTACTCGCCGTCCAGGTTCCGTGGGCTTCCCCACCGTCCAGGTTTCCCGTTATTTTGTACAGGCCATCGGTACTGCTGCCAGCGAATGAGCCGTCGGATGCTATAGGGGCGGTCACCTCGTCGGCGTCTGTAACATTCAAGTTGGAGTCGGTAATTATGATAACTGCTTGTACGGTACTGGTGGTAGGATCAGTGACCAACTGGACAAGGCCCTGAGCCTGAGTTGAACTGTTGGAATCACCGCTATCGGACGAGCCTGTCGCCCATGGGTCTTTGCTTACGAACGCAAGCCGCGAAATCGACTTGGCTGCTTCGGATTCCACACTCGATATTTCTGCTTGATGTTGCTCCAGGCCCTTACTTAGATCAATTGCGGGGGCTGTACCGGCGGCAGCCTGCGCGGTAACATTCGCTTCAAAGTTCTGTTCGAGTGAAGTAAGGTCCTCGCTGGGCGTCGCTATATTGTTGGAGATTTGCTGCAGCACATAGCTGCTCGCCACAGTGGTATCCGGGTCGACTGGCTCAGTGACAGGACCGGTAGCGGCGACGTGAACGTAGCTACCGAGTTGAAGTGTGGTCGGTGTACCCGACGTAGATGTAACGGTTTTGCTTGCTTCTACTATGTAGCTGTGACCGGGTGTAGTGGTACTAAAGTTGTAGTTGCCGCTTGCGTCGCTGGTGGTGGTTTCTATGGGTGAACCATTCAATGCAGCAGTCCCGGTAGAGGTAATGTCATATAGGTTGACCGTTGCACCGGGAAGTGGAATTGAACCGGCAACACCTCGAGTTGGCGTACCCGATGGGACAGTGATTGTACCACTTAGGGCAGCCGACTTGGTAAGTGATGCGGCGCCACCACCACACCCGGCAATCCCCGCTATAAGCAGCGGCGATGCCTTGAGCAGTAACCGGGAGATACTTCCCGTTTTAAAAAATTCCTTCATACTCACACTCCTAGAGCATTATTCCTGTGTTATATTCCGTAACACGGTGAATACTGCAGTATCGGTGCAAATTACAAAAGTCTTGAATTTTCATTCAAGTTCGTGCGTTAATCAAATACATTTGTGAAAAATAATGATAAATATAGATGGATATGCGGGCGATCGTGCCATAGAATCTGCATTGCGCCGTGTTGTGGAATATTCTGGGGACGAGAACCGACATTAATCAGCTGTTGTCCGTATGTGAAAGGCAAGTTGCCGATTTTAAGAGTCGGACAATACCGCCTGTCCCTTAGGTCGAGTTGTGACTATGAGCAGGCGGTACTTTGATTGGCACTATAATAGATCGTGCGAAATAGTGGCCTACAATTTACCAGTTATCGGTGCGGAAAGGAGGTGCTGGAAGATTTTTGCCGTTGAACAGGTTACAAACTGGTGAATCGGCCCAGGCATACCGAACTGCTACCGGATGTGGTACATCCGGTGAGCTAAGCACGACGGTGTTGCCAACGATTTTGGCATTCGCCCACACGAAGTGCTTGTCAGCGCCGGCAACTGCAAAGCCCTGAAGCTTTGAACCGTGGGCTAGCGTAGTGTCCCTAGTCTTGAGGCCGCCATTGGTGTGCGTAAAGAAGAGTGTAACCTGACCTCCCTTTATTCGCATGCCCTTAAAAACGGGTCCAGAATCGACGACATTTTTGTGATACGTGTGGCGCAACGCGAGCAGGCAGAGACGCAGCCCTACATCTCGCTTATCTTTGGGATGTATGTTGTGCGGATTACCAATGTCGATGCAGGTGGCAAGGCCAGAGTTGGGAACGGTGCGAGCAGTGATTGCCTGAGCCTCTTGAAGTTCTGCCCAAGCACTGTTCGCAGGTTCCGGTTTAACTGCCTGCCAAGGCGCAATCTGAACAATATAAAATGGAAAGTTACCTTCGTTCCAGTGTCTCCGCCAATCCTGTATCATGGTTGGCAGGAGTGTACGATACTGTTTGGCGTAGCCAACATTTGACTCGCCCTGGTACCAGATCACACCTTTGATTGGAAATTTCTCTAGTGGTGCAATCATTGCGTTGTATAGTACTGTAACCTGATTGGGGTTACGGGGCTGCATAGATGCAGGGAAGTTTTTCATACGCTCTGCGGCTAAACGGAAATCAGACATTGTTTCTAGTGCATGTGCACTTGTCCATGCCTGAGCAATTGTGCCACCCCATGAGGAATGGATGAGACCGATGGGAATTTTTAGGTTCCTGTATAGGTCTCGGCCAAAGTAATAGGCGACCGCAGAAAAGCCGTTCCATGAACCTTGCGTGATATTGGTGGGGTTACACGTGAGCCACTCATTTGCATGGTAGTAGGCATGATTATCCGTTAACGACTTCCACGGCGTGGGGGAGATCGCCATGAGTACATTATAAAGGCGGAGATCTGGATAATTCGCCTGCTGTTCAACTTCCTTGGGGTTTAGAAGGTTGCCCACCCCAAATTGCATATTGCTTTGACCGGAGCAGAGCCATACGTCGCCTACCATCACGTTGGTGAATGTGCGGGTTGCCGGTCCCTCAACCGTTAACGTATACGGCCCGCCTGCGCGCATAGGGGGAATGTCTGCTTGCCATTCACCATCCTGCGCGGCTTTGCCTGAAAAAGTTTTGCCGGCTATTTGTACTTCAACGCGAGCTCCTGGTGTCGTCCATCCCCAAACTGGAACCACGTGATCGCGTTGAATTACCATGTTACTTGAGTACAACCTACTCACAAATGGAAGAGAAGGTGCCGCATCTGCGCCAGTACCCGCAAAAGCGAGGGTGGCAGTAATTAACACGGCAGACAACATCGGTAATTTCATAACTATCTCCAACTACAGATTGAATACCACAGTTGGCTCGTTGGCCCCGTGAGCATCTACTTACCGGGGAGGATAATGCGGTTCGGTGCAGTGGTATACTTAATACAATTCTCCTCATTTATCGTTCATTCCTGCACCTGGGGCAGAAGTGAACCATTGGGACCACTATCTATCTGAAATGGAGACAGCAGGTGATTACGAGTTGGCGCGAAGTGGAAGCCGGAGTAACTTTTCCCGAGGGTTTCGCTGCGGCGGGTGTAAGGTGCGGCCTTAAGACTACCGGTGAAGATTTCGCGTTAATCGTTAGCGAGAGTGAGGCCGCAGTAGCGGGACTATTCACAACTAACAAGGTGCAGGGAGCATGCGTTCGTTACTCGCGTAGAGTTGTTCGCGGTGGAGCGGCTCAAGCTGTCGTGATTAATGCAGGCAATGCAAACACCTGTAATGGCGAACAAGGGGACACAGATAACCGTACCATGGCGGACTGGGTATCGCGTCATCTCCGAATTCCTCCAGACAGAGTACTGACGGCTTCCACCGGTGTAATTGGCCACATTCTCCCTATGACTAATATTCGTCAGGGCGTGGATCTAGCTGTTAATGCTCTCGACTCTGGACTGAATGCTGATACTATGGCGGCCCGCGCGATTATGACGACCGATACTTACCCTAAGTACCGAGCAGCCGAGGCGGATGCCGATAGTTGGGTGGCGCCAATACGCATTGGTGGAATGTGTAAAGGGGCGGGTATGATTGCGCCCAACATGGCAACGATGCTTGCTTTTATCACGACGGACGCGCGAATTCCTCCTCCGCTCCTTCAGGAAGCATTACGCCGTGCATGTGACGCTTCATTTAACCGCGTGACCGTGGACGGTGATACGTCAACCAATGATATGTGCGTTCTAATAGCGAGCGGAATGGGACACGGTGAGATTTCACGAGCGGGCGATGCATTTGAGGATTTTGTGGTTGCCCTCACACGCCTTTGTACCTCCCTCGCTAAGGAGCTTGCACGTGACGGGGAAGGTGCTACGAAACTGGTGGAAGTTCGTGTGAACGGAGCCGTGTCTGCGTCGGCGGCTCACTCCTTAGCACGTACGATAGCGGAGTCACCCCTAGTCAAGACGGCTCTCTTTGGTAACGATCCTAACTGGGGTCGAGTACTGATGGCAGCGGGCAGAGCAATGGTTCCATTCGATCCCGAACAGGCAACTTTGCACGTGGGTGAGGTTTTGGTTTTCCAGGCGGGTACTGGTGTTGCTTTTGATCGTGATACCGCGCATGACTACCTGACAAACAAGGAGGTTGTGCTGACGTTGGACGCGAACATGGGTGAATGCAGCGATACTGTTTGGACCTGCGATTACAGCTACGATTACATAAAGATTAACGCCGAATATCACACTTGATAAGGCTTGGATGAGAAAATGAACGTCCCAATTCCCCCTGAAACCTCTGCTGCCGTCCTCATTGAGGCTTTGCCGTATTTGCGTCAATTCTACGGTAAAACCATTGTCGTAAAGTACGGCGGTAACGCCATGATAGACGATAACCTTAAGTCGCAGGTTATGCAGGACGTCGCGCTGTTGCATTATGTTGGCATTCACGTGATACTGGTACACGGCGGCGGTCCTGACATAAATGCCGTTATGAAACAGGTGGGTATCGAACCGACTTTCGTAGGGGGTCTGCGAGTCACTGATGCGGCTACGATGGAAATCGTGGAGATGGTGCTTGCCGGCAAAACGAACAAGAACATTGTCTCACTCCTGAACAGGCAGGGAGCACGAGCCATTGGCCTTAGCGGCAAGGATGCCAACATGATCGTGGCGTGCAAGATGCAATCGCCCAAGGGAGACCTGGGGTTTGTGGGAGAGGTCGCTCAGGTTAATCCGTCAATCCTTTCCCTTTTAGTTGAACAGTCATATATCCCGGTTGTATCGTCCATTGCTATTGGCCCCGACGGCAACAGTTACAATGTCAACGCTGACCATGTAGCTGGGCACATTGCATCTGCAGTCGGTGCGGCCAAATTGGTGCTGTTGACAGATGTGGAAGGTCTATACGCAGACTATCCCGACAAGTCTAGCCTCATCAACCGCATGACAATTCAGCGTGCAGATGAGATGATTAAATCGGGTAAGGCGGATCGCGGCATGATTCCGAAGTTAGAGGCATGTATTACCGCCATAGAAGGCGGGGTGGAACGTGCACACCTGATTGATGGCCGCGTTCCACATTCCCTCCTTATTGAGATATTTACCGATTCCGGCATAGGTACAATGGTTTATGCATAGCTTGGGCTTGCCGGTGGCAACAGTAGAAGGATGAAGCTAATGGGCATTGAGGCAAACAGTTCGCGGTTAAGTGCGTCACAAATTCACGCGCTGGACAAGCAATATGTAATGGGTACATATATTCGCCAGCCGATGGTGTTTGTTAAGGGTGACGGCGCCAGGTTGTGGGACAGCGAGGGTAATGAATACCTTGACTTTCTCGCAGGAATTGCAGTAGCCCAGGTGGGCCACTGTCATCCGCGAATTGCAGAGGCTATTTGCAAGCAGTCTCATGCCCTAATGCACGTTAGCAACCTATTCCATAATGAGTTGCAAGCTCAGCTGGCGGCACGGTTATGTGGTCTCACCGGCATGGACAAGGTGTTCTTCTGTAATTCTGGCGCCGAAGCAAATGAATGTGCTATAAAACTTGCCCGAAAGCGTGGTAAGCAGTTAAGAGGCCCGGATTGCTATGAGATTATTACTTTTGAGGGCAGCTTTCACGGTAGAACGCTTGGCGCGCTCGCCGCAACCGCGCAGCCGAAATACCAGGAAGCGTTTGCGCCAATGCCGCCGGGGTTCATTTACACAAAGCTCAATGACCTCACTGCCTTGGATAATCTAATCTCTGAGCGAACATGCGCCGTCATGGTAGAACCCATTCAGGGTGAATCTGGTGTGCGACCGGTAGCGCCGGA
>DAIDKH010000105.1 GCA_027450145.1 Chthonomonadaceae bacterium
TTTCACTTTACTGGCATTACGCCTGCACCGGGTTTTAGGTCCCCGCGCTGTAACTATTGGCGCCTGCAAAGCAGCTAAAAATGCTCGTGTTACCGTTTCATGGGCTCTTAATTGCCGCAAATAACTCTGGTCGAAATCAGAGGCACGGACTACCGTGCCGGAGTTAATAGAGTAGTTTGACGTGGCGAGAGCTAATGAGAGGGACACTGCGAGCGTGGTCGGATTCCATGCTGAAAGCTACAATATCACCGATGGTACGCTCGATATTGTAAGATATGAGCGTGCCGCAGAGTCCGCAAGCAAGCTATTCGACATTCCCGCTGTGGCGATTACTCTTTGTCAAAGTTTCTCAGCAGACCGCAACGGGTGGACAGCCCTCATGCTTTCAAACGGGGAATTCCACACTCCACACGGTATGAGGTAGAAATTGTAGACAGCACCGGTAGGGGCGATGCATTTACCGCGGGCACGATATCTCTCATTTGGCAGGGTACGAGCATCAGCAAATGGTGGTATTCGCTACAACAGCTTCCTGCTCACAACATTCGATATGTGGCGACTTCAATCTTGTAACCGTGCCAGAAGTAGCACTTCTTCTTGCCGGTGACGGCTCTGGACGAGTGCAGCGATAGGTGGCTCCGCAGGTTATTTCACGCTTGCCGATTAGGAATGCGTTAGAGTGAACAGCGACTGCTGTTTTCCTATTCTCGGTGCGTAAACCTACCCTCCAGCCACGCTCCGACCATCAGGCCAACAATTACATAAACGACTGGCCAGTTACCTACCCCCAAACCGGCAATGGCGGGGCCTGGGCACACACCGCTTATTCCCCATCCAATCCCAAAAACAACTGCACCCAACACGACGCGCCTCGTCGGTTGCAGTGGGTGCACACCAAATGACGTGCCAAAGACCGGCTTCGACATCAGCCTGGGCACGATTTTATAAGCAATCATCACCGTCGTTGCCGCACTAAGCATAACAAGCATCAAGCCAAAATCGCGTAGAAGCAAGAACTGGAAAATGACTTCTGGTTTGACCATTCCGGATAGCGAAAGACCGAAGCCGAATAGAGCACCTGCCAACAATGCAGAGAGGAGCGAAGAGGTGGCATCATGTTCTTTCATGGTTTCATACACCTCCTAATGCTCGAACAATGTGAGCAGTAATGATTGCCGCAACTACAAATGTGATTACAGCAGCAAGCGAGGGCTTTTGAAGAGATCCAAGGCCACAGATGCCGTGGCCCGATGTGCAACCACCGCTGTATCTCGCACCGAACCCACCAATAAGACCACCAACTAGTAGCTGCCAGGGCGGTACTTTGGTTACAAAGGCATGACCGTGGTTTATTGTAAGCGTGAAAACACCTGCACCAAGTACCATACCCAATGCATACATAACTCGCCAGTTTCGACTGGTCAGCAGGCCGCGTTGTTGAAAATGATGCCATCGACTAAAGAACGACCATACAGCGCTGAAAAAGGTACTCACACCGCCAATGTAGCCTGTTAAAACGAATAGCAGCGCGACACCTGCACCAATGAACAAGCCGCCGGCCAAATACGATGCGACGCCAGAGGGGAATAGGTGCGCCAAGGCGCTCATGGATAAACCTCCGAGTGGACTTATCAGCTCAGTTTTCTGTTTTCTACGCGCCTATGGTACCACACTGCACCAATTGGCATTTCAACCCGTAAATTTGGCCCAATTTCCGCATTCGCGTCCATTGCAGAGTGGCCGGGAAACCAGGGACAATCACGAGTGCTTTGGGGAAAATGAAACCACCTGTAATACCAAGCGTTCGCATGCATCTGGGCCGGTGTCCAGTCGCGTGGCCTCACGGCCCAGATGCATTCCTTACATCAAACTTTTCAAATTACAATAATTCCAACCACTTTATTTAAACTTACTAATTAATTAAACTTACCAACTATTATAGATCTCTATTCACTTACCAGTTTGCGCTTGCTTAACCGTAGACGAGCACATCTTCAACCTGCAGGTGGGTGGGAATTCTGGTAGTCACTTTATTGTCGAAATAACCAACTATAATCTAATTAACCAATTTGATTTACTTTCTTCGACTACAATTATCCCACCCACAGCTGGACCTCTATTCAGTTTTTCAACCTCTATCAATTTGATAAGAGCCCACATTTGCAAATCATTTAAAAACGCAATTTGTACACTATATACTGTATTTGATTTATCCGTAGATCGGGCTCGTACCGCTAGTTTCCTACCTTAACCTCCTTTCTTATGATGTAACCCAGGTTCGTGACCGCGAAAATATTCCGGTAGATCCGCGGTCACGATGCCCTGCCCTAGCGCACCTTCTTGAATTCGGTTGATCTGGTGCCGCACGTTGGGCAAAGCTTAGGACTGTAGCCCTCCCAGGTCGCTCCACACACTGGACACACGTAAAATACCTTTGCAATTTTATTTGAGCCAAGGTTTTTAGCGTATTTCTTGTACAGGGCCGCATGCTGCGTCTCAGCTGCCAACGCAAACTGGAAAGTGTTTACAGCTTTGGTCGCATGCTCAGACTCAGCTTCTTTAATCATCGTTGGATACATCACATTCCGCTCGTACATCTCCCCTTTGGCAGCATCCTTAAGATGCATTTCTACTATCTGCCTATTGGTGAGGTTCTGCGCCGGTGTCATATGGTACACACCAGGTTGCGGTATGGATCCTCCCATTTCCCGAAGTACAGCAGCATGGTTTCCAGCGTGGATTTCCTCGGCCTGAGCCGCAGCCTTAAACAGTAGCGATTCGGCCCGAAAACCACGACGTGAGGAGTCTGCGCTGAATTGCGTGTACTTACTCGCGGCCGTCGTTTCACCCACATAAGCCTTCTGCAAATTCGCGAGGGATCGTGGTGTTGCTGCCAATGCACTGCTGCAAACCACACCCATCGCGATCATCAGGCTGGCCACACTTATTACTCTTTTCAACTTTTTATCCCCCTGCTAACGGCGCTGCACCCTCTCTCTACCAATTACAATAGTCCAGCGCTCGGTACAACCGTTGTGTTTGGAAGACGATCTTTGCTGCTAAACAACGGTGCGCACTTAAATCCACCTGTCCGCCGCCTTACACAAACTTCTATAGAACTTTATCAAGCTCCACTTCGCCATCAACAGTCATATGATATCAGAACCATGGTGAGAGGAACATTAATGAAATATGAGATTTCTATCATTTTGAAAAAATAGTGGTATAAAGGATTTATTCGCCCTCAATAGGGAGACGATGCTATGAAAGTACTCATTGTGGAAGACGAACGGCCGGCGGCCAACTACCTTAAAAAGGGGCTCACCGAGGAAGGTTTTGCTGTTGACATTGCCAGTACTGTCAGCGATGCCGATGACGCCATCGAGATCGCGAATTACGATGTAGTATTGCTGGACGTGATGTTACCAGGTGGTAGCGGTGTCGAACTGTGCAGAGAGTGGCGCCAACGTGGCATTATGGTGCCCGTTCTCTTTACCACTGCTCGGGATGAACTGAAAGACCGAGTGGCAGGCCTGGATGCCGGGGGCGATGACTACCTGATCAAGCCCTACTCCTTTGACGAGCTTACCGCGCGAATTCGCGCGCTTCTTCGACGGCCGCGCCCCGCAGTCGCCGCGGACATCTCTATAGGTGGTCATGTGTTGGATATGAATAGAAAGCGTCTCCTGTTTAATCAAACGCCAGTGCCGTTGACAGCTCGGGAATACCAGCTGCTAGAGTATCTTGCGATTAATTGTGGCCGCCTCGTAAGTCGCACGGCTCTTTGGGAGCACGTATGGGAGACCGGCAGTGAGCCAGACTCTAACGTAGTGGACGTTTACATTCGATATGTTCGCAATAAGCTTGGTGACGACGGCAAGCGAATAGAGACCGTTCGTGGAAGAGGTTACGTACTAAACTGCGTCTCCAACTCTCATGAACCCTATTTATAAGTTATACAGGTCGCAGTTACAGCCAAGAACATTTCAACGCAGGCTCGCCACCAGCATGGCCATAGTCACGGCAGTAATCCTGGTGTCTGTTTCGGTTCTGGTGTGGGTGTCCGTGCGACAGCTCCTACTCGTGAATACTGACTCGGCGTTATTGTCGGTAGCACACAGCGAGGAGGTGAACTATACGGGTGCGGGACGCATGCCATCTCGACCGTCCCAAGGCATACCTTCAGCGCTAGAGCTAGCCAGCGCCAAGGGTTATCGAATGTTTGGAGCCATTGTGGGCCAAAACGGGCGAATAGTGGCACAGTCTAATAGTAAGAGTCCCCAGGACTCCACCACGCTAACCGATGCATTACGGCAGACTGGAACCGTACCACGTTTTGCGTTTGCAACCTACAGCCATATGCCGGTGAGGATGGTAACTTACCGCGTTCGCGGTGGAATAAAATCGCACGTTACGGCTGTGATGGCAGCGATCTCCCTGAGACCATACCTACGGTCTTTAAATGCACTGCTTGTGGTTTTAACGGCCACGACTATCTTTGGTACAGCATTTTCCGCACTCATCTCTCGATATGTTGCACGCATACTTACAGCTCCGCTCGTGCAAATCGCAGATGAGGCGCGAAAAACCGAGGCGATCACGCCGGGGTACCGAATTAGTGCTAATTTTGCTGACGCCGACCTGTGCGATGTGGCCAATGCATTGAATACCATGTTGAGTCGCAGGGATGCTGCATACGAGCAGGTGAACGAGCTACTTGAGATTCAGTCGCAGTTTTCTGCGGATGCATCGCATGAATTGCGATCCCCACTTTCAAACCTTACAGGAATGTTCGAAGTCGCCCTACGACGCGAACGGCTTGCAAGCGAATATCGCGAGGTAATACGAGAGGGACTAGTGGAAATCAGGAGGCTGACAAGTGTAACGAACGACCTGTTAACCCTCGCCAGATCCGATGCCAACCAACTTCATCTACAAATCGACACCTACGATATCGCGGACCTCGCCAGCGAGTCCTGCAATGCATTCAAGTCGCGAGCAGAATTCAAGGGTATCACGATTGAGCGTCAGCTAGATAGTGTTCTCTTACCTTGCGATAATCTACGAATTCGGGAGGTGATCGACAATCTTCTCGATAACGCTGTAAGACTTGCACCTGCAGGTACTAAAATAACCGTTGGTACTTGCCAGTTACCGGGGTATGGCTCACTGTGGGTAGAGGACAATGGTCCTGGGCTTTCCGAAGGCGAGCTGCATTTGGTCTTTCGGCGCTTCTATCGGTCAGACAGGTCACGTTCACGCGACTCCGGAGGCTCGGGCTTGGGGCTTGCCATCTGTCACGCTATAGCAGAGGCCCACGGAGGTAACTTAAGCGCGGCACACGTCGCTCCAACTGGCGCTCGCTTTACTCTCAACCTTCCCTCCATCGAGTTACAACATGCTGCTCCCTACTAGCCGAACAACACGGGCCCGCCGGTCCTGAGTGTGGCCCCGCATGGTGTCTTTGGAGCGTTCGTTTTCATCTGCTCCCTTGGTACTACGGGTGCTCAATGCGACACTCTGAGCTTACATTCATAATCCGCGGTCGATTATAATCGAATGGACACCACGAGAATACATCTCTCATGGTGTCCGGGATATGATTGGCACGAAACCCAACAACCGCTATAGTTGAGACAGCACAGAAAGCATTGACTCCCGTTCCCGTAATAGCGTGTGCAGGCCTTGGAAAGACAGGCTAAAAACGTCATCGCCTGCCTCAACGGTCTGTCGCATAAGCCTGACGGCCTCCGAAGCGATAGCGAGATCCAGATTGATCAGGTCGTTTGCGGTGTCTGTTTCATCACGATGTCGTTGCCAGATCCTGTCCTTTACAGGAACAGGTGCATTTCTTATCGCTGTCTCAACGGCTTCAACCTCGCGCTGCAGGTCCGCGAACTGCCTTGCCTTGGCAAGCACACTTCGATCTGGGAATGGATGATCCCGCGTGGGCTCAACAAGGTTTTCCTTGCGATAGGCGTCCTCACGATTTGCAATTTCCCGTCGAATTTGACCAAGCCAGCCACTTACCTCGTTTCGGATTAACTGATCATCTGCGCGAAGTTTGTTTTGCAAGCTGTAGGCATTGAACCCTGCCCCAAAGAACAGGTTTTCAACAAATGCGTGAACGGTACCAGCCTCGTCAATAGCGTTCGGTATCGACCGCAAAGTCAGTTCTGGCGTCACAGCACTTACCCCTTGTTTACCGGTGGCTTCGCTTCAGTCATCCCATTTATCGCCATCGTTCCAACGGCAGGTGAACCGATATTGAACGGGGCACCCACTGCGGCATTCGGCGCAGAGATGAGACCGTGGTCGGCCATTTTTAGCGCCGTATAATACCGTACGGCGTCTAATTCGCTGAGGCCAAATGCTCGAAGCGATATGAGTTCGCGCATTCGTACGTCGGCAGGCATAATGAGCAGCTTAAGATCATTCAGTTGCACACCATACACGCCAAGGAAGGCACTGAGGTGCTGTTTGGCTAACTCCACAATGTCGTGAATATGTTCATTGATCTCCTCCAGGGGAGTAACTTGAACGATCTGGTTAATGGATTGCTCTATGACAGGTCCAGCATAGGACGCGAGTTCGGACACCGGAATGCAATCGCCGCTAAATGGCATGTGGGTGATCAACTTGACGGCATCGTCCTTGGTATCCACATGGATATAGTAATCAGCAACATACTCCACCAGCGCCATCTCCTTGCTGGTAGCGACGCCTTTGTTTTGTACGAGCAGCTTGCTGCGTTGAACATAAATTGGCTCGTATTGCCAGGGTGACTGCCCACCAAAAAAGCCTTGAACAATGCCGCCCAGAAGAGGTTGATCGGGTGTAGAAATTGGATACTGACCGGTCTCATAAACACTGAGAATGGCGCCTCGGGATTTTAAGACCGCAAAGTGGTTGCTTTCAACGGTGAGAAGCGAGCCTGAAATGATGCTGCTGTCTGGGTACTTCCAGGCCAACGTGGACCCGTCCATTACATCGGTACCATCACTGCGCAACGTGCTGATAACCTGTCTTGTAATTGCCATAACAATTTTCCTTTATTGGTACAGTGGAATCCTACACGGAACAATCGTTATCCCATACGGTGGCGCCTCTCACCACATCCCCGTAGCTAGGAATGGGGTGATTGAGTCGCTCTGGTAATCACAACGCCGATAACGATAGCATCCGCAAGACAATACGCGCACCATCCGTGGCCGTTTCATTCTTTTGCAGTGCATATCGTTATCGGATGGCAACCTTGGCCCTCGGCCGGTTAGACGGGCAGCCTAAGTCACCTGGTAAGCTTAATGAGTGCCGCTAATCAACGGGGATACGCCCTTTGTAGTGACCATGTTGCAGGTCCACGGAGCACCACCCCGAGGAGGCCTTGTGCCTTATCGTTCTGCTGTTAAGCTCAATGTCCGCCTCCGACGATGTGCACGGCAGGTAAACGGTGGCAGCAAGTGCCTTGGGTATTGATACTTCAAAAACAAAATTAGCACCGTCACGCTCCCAGGCTACGTCCACTGGCCCAAACTCGGTGGATACTGTGCCGCGGGCAAACGAGAGGTCCGCAAGCTGCGGCCGAAGTTCTATTCGTCTGGTTAGTGCAATTGCCTCGCAATGAACGCCTAGCACTTGTGTGCTGAGCAACACTGCAGGCGCCGCACCGTATACGTGTATTTTCGAACCGCCGTGCAGTGTCTCCCACGTGGTGTAGAAAGGCGATGAGAGCATCTCTCTGAAACTAGTGCGCTGTAGATCAAGGGCCTGTTTGGCAAAATCCGGACGGTGCTGGCCAAAATAGAGGTGCCCCAAATAGTAGGTCACCATAACAGCATTGTGACGAAGCTGTGTAAGATTACTGGTCACATAATTTAGTACACTTTGTCGCCGTTCCTCAGGAACCACCCCCCGATCCAAGGCGAACACCGCGGCCCAAAGTGTTGGCTCTGCTCGTCGTTGTGCGTCCAATGTTAGGTGAAACGGTCCATTCATAGTAGAGGTTTCTGGCGTGATATCCGGTGCGAAGATGCCGGAAAAGTAGGAACCGGCGACAGGGTCCCAAAGGTGGGTGTTGATCGCGGCTTGAAGCTGATCGGCCTGCAACCGCAAAGCAGCCTCGTCATTCTTCCTGCCGATGTGCCTCGCAATTTCGGCAGCGGCAATGAATGCGCGCCACACGAAGGCGTTCAGGCAGGTACCCTCGCCTTTTTGATACCCCATCGGGTTACCCCACACGACCCATTCGTAGTGTGGATAGGCCTGCACCAGTCCACGTTCGGTGCGATGGGCTGTAAACCAGCCGAGAAGGCGTTGGATGAATGGAAACATCTCAGCAGCGAAGTCCCTATCGCCACTGCATTCAAAGTAGCGAAGTACGCTGTCTACCCAATCACATGCACGATCCAGCATGATGGCATGGATGTCCCACCTCTCGCTGCACGTGTGCGCTTTTACCAGACCATCGGCCTGCTGGGTTAGTGCGGTACGCCGCAGCATGTCACGATGCAAGCGGGCATCGCTCCATATC
>DAIDKH010000106.1 GCA_027450145.1 Chthonomonadaceae bacterium
CTGTGTTATGCACTGGAATACCTTGACTACAATGTTGGCGGTTCGCACAAAACGGCGGTCACGCCCTCACGACCTCTCGCCAGTACCAACACCACAGGGTCGCTGCTGTCTAAAGAACGATCTTGAAGCCTAGTCAGCATCGCCTCAGGGGTAGGCGTGGCACCGCGCGATTTTACCACCCCGATTCGGCGTTTGTGCCGCTTCTGCCAGGCACGCAACGTGCGGACATCACAGGCAACAGGCTCGATTACGCGATACGGCGTCAGCCATGGGTTGTTCACCAATTTCTCACCCAGCAGGTACGCTATACCATCCACCATCCGATGTGTGTTGGTTAAAGCACCCAAGGTATCTACCAGATGAGCGCGAATGGCTGCGGGATCGGGCTCATACAACCAATTACCTTGGGATACTGTGCCCGCATGCGCCTCGACTAAGGCAGTGAGTTCCTCGTGACTACCATCGTCAAAGATTTGGACTGCAGCGAAAGGCGCATGATTCCTGTTGGGGAGTGCGAGCGCTTCACGGCATTGGCCCCCGTATGAAACAAATTGAGCCGTACCGCCAAACTGCAGTAACTCCTCGTCTGGAATGGCAGGTGACAGCTTAATGAGCACCTCCGGAAAGGTGCGCGCCGCATCAAGTAACCATGTAAGCGGGGGGCTGGATAATGAAGCACTTCGCACTCGGTGCGTGGTACCGTCGGCCGTCTGTCTCCTTGCAGGATCGCAGAACAGTGCATCAATGCCGCCGCGGCTCAAATGATGGGCGGACATCGTCATGACATCTGCCACAAGAAAACGAATGTCGTGTTCCGCATTATTGGCGACGTTCAGCCTGGCGCATGCAATTACCTCCTCGTTGATGTCGACGGCCAGCACCCTGCAAAAGGCAGCAATTTCGCCGAGATCGGAACCAATACCGCAACCGGCATCGAGTACAGCAGCGGCACCCTGCAGCAGCTTGGCATGGTAGCGAGCCACAGCGGGTACTGTCGCCTGATCAAGGCCTGTGGAGGTGAAGTACATTGAACTCGCCCGCGGAAAGCGTTGGCGAGCCCTGCGGCGTAGAGTGAGATGTTCAACAATTGCGCTGGCCCTATCGGCAGTTGTGAGGCGCCGCAGGGCAGTCATGCGCTTGAGCGGATCGTCTGGCATAGCAGCTGCGAAGCTGGCCAGGCGGATGCCCTCCTCGCTGGCCAGCCAAACTATGCGGTTTACTGCCTGCGTCATCCGACTGCTCAGGCGATCTGCATGGGCATTATGACGCACAGGTAATCGTGTTCAGCCTTTGCAGCGCCGGCTTCCTCGCCTTCGGCAGGCGTCGGTTCGGCCACTGGCCTGACCACACCTGGCTTGAGGCTCTCGGTTAGGTCCAGGGCTACGTTTGCGGTTTCCACTGCATTGAGCGCATCCACGAGGTATTTGCCATTGAAGGCGATCTCAATGGCGCCGCCCGAATGTTCTACATCGAGCTCAGCGCGTACCGAACCGACAAGTGGATTCTGTGCGGTCACTTCCATGAGTCCGGGGCTGCTGCTTATAATGACCCTAAAACTCATCGAACTATCGGTGGAGACTGTAAGTGCACGGCGAGCAGCCTGGGTTAACTCCTGGGTATTCACCACCAGCCGCTTGGAACTCTCAGCAGGAATGACCCTGGCATAGTTGGGATACTGCCCCTCAATCACCGACGAGACGATCTCCATCTTCTCGGGTCCAGGAAGCGTAAATGCAATACGGTTTGCGGCTAGTCGCACATCCACGTCACCCGGTGCGTCTGAGAGAAACCGGAGTAATTCAGTCGCCGTACGCGCAGGAAGAATTGCGCTGCGACTGCCAGAACCCGCAGCAAGATGAACGGTGCGCACGGCAAGACGGTGCGTATCCGTCGCTACCATTCTCAGTACACCGTCGTTGTATTCAAGGAAAAGACCAGTCAGAACAACGCGCGCGCTCTCTTTCGAGACAGCAAACATGGTTTGGCGCACCATGTCTTTGAGAACTGCCTGAGGTACGGTGTACGAAACGCTTTCATTCAACACTGATCTGGACTGTTCAATGGATACGTTCTCTTCCAGATCTGGAAGACGGGGATATTCTGCAGCTGGAAGGCCGATCATTTTGAAGTCGCTGCGATCGCAGTGAACCAGCGTGGTAAAACTTCGATCAACCGAGAGGGCCACATCGCTGCTCTCTGGCAAGTTCGCCAGCGCATCGGCAAGGGTCTTGGCGGGTGTAGTCATTTCACCCGCGGACTCGATTACCGCAGGGACCAGACAGGATATGCTCAGTTCCATGTCGGTTGCAATAAGCTTAAGGCTGTTTTCTTGGGACCTAAACAGGATATTGCTCAAAATTTGGACAGGACTTCGACCAGTAACGGCGTGCCCCACCGCCTGCACCGCTGCATAAAGCTCACGTCGCTTGCACACAGCTTTTAATGAGGAACCATCTTCCAAAGACATTCCAGACATGTTTCACCCGCTCCTTAATTTCCGTTCTGTTGGTAGGACGGTACATCCACCCAAAAAGTAGCACATTTACAGCCGTGCTGATTAGTGCAATAAGAACCACTTGCAGTCATGTTGTGCCTATTTATGCTTTTGATAGCATTTAAACCAAATTTAACAGAAACACTATACATTTTCATCGTTTTTCTGCCACAATTGAAACTGTACGTGGTTGAAGACGTAATTATCTATGGAATAACTTCTTCATGTGACGTTTGGCATTGCGATCATAGCCAGATGCTGGTCAGCGGCCCAAAAGGTGACGGGTGAGCCGGCATGGAGGTTAAATAGGATATCATGAACACAAAGCAAGCAGCATTGAACACAGAATTTGTTTCTGGCCAGGAAGTGGAACCCGGTCTGTACGTTGATGTGGAAACGGGAGCGCTCATCCGCATGCAGCAGAGAGATTCGCTGCCAGAGGGAACCAGGACAGTCAGCTACAACCGACGATTTGTACGGCTGGATGATGAAAAGTGTCAGTCATTGTGCGGTGCAAGGTAAACGATCTCTCATCTCATCTTATTCTGATTATTAGCTAATCTCAACAGTTCAGCCTCGTCAAATCATGCAACGGTTTGGCGAGGCTGAACTGTTACGGTGCGTCTATCCTTAAGTAACCAGTCACCTCGTAAGCCGAGGTGATATCTTCAGATGACATTGTGGATATCGCTACCCCGTTTAGGCCGCTGGCGTGTACCATTTCGTCATCACCCAGGCAGATGCCAACATGGCTGACCTTACGGTTATGCGGATTACTAATACCACGAAAGAAAACAAGGTCACCCGCTAATGGTGTTGTACCAGGCGGAAGCGGCGTACCCGCCGCGCAATCTGCCTGCTGATATGCATCTCGGGGCAAGCTTATACCGAATAGTGAAAACACCGATTGCACGTAACCACTGCAATCGTAGCCGAACGGCGTAACCCCTCCCCACAGGTAGGGCACTCCCTGCAGGCAGCAAGCCAGCCGGCAAAGGGCTTTTGGGGTGTACTCATACGCTGCACCATTGGAGGCGGGTCGTAGCAGATCGTGCAGGTACATGTAACCCTCGGTTGGCATAGCAAAGTCGCGCATTCCCAGTGGAGTGGATACCGAACACATTCCTGCTGGCATGTCACGCTCTGTTTCATGCACGACGATACGGCTACCCAGCGGGAGAAGTGTGGCCGACGTCTGCTGATGGGTGGAGAACAGAGGAGCTAGTGGCGAGCACGTTATGAATACGTCGCACCGTAGCTCGCCGAGCGGCCAAACCTCGGGGCCGGCACCCCAATGAGAGAGATGTTCGCTGCGCACCCAGCCGCAGTAGTGGTCCGAGGACTCCACATTTACCCACCCATCTCCATGCCCATTTATTTTGCAAACCTGGCCGCATATCTGCTGACTTACCTGTTCGCTTTGGTTGCTGCTCGCTTTGCGCATGGAAGCAACGCTGTGCGTTACAATGGCGTAATCACCGCCCGTTAGGTCCGCACAGTTCATTTTGGCTCCCCCCCTAGATCGCAATGAAACCTATTTCCTACAATCCACGTCAAGTATTACATTCGACAAACCAATCGTATTTAGTACGATAAGGTCGTACGATAAGGCACAGAGTATGATACCAATTTTAGCGCGGCTGTTCGGCGAACGCAAGCTTCATTCCATTGTTGAGGAGCGTTCTGGCGGTCTGGTCAGCGTTCCGCTTGGCATTAGGCTGCTACGTGACAGGCGAGTGGCACTACGACCAAAGCTCTTATCAATTGCCATTGGCTGTTTGCTGGTGGCAGGATTGCTTGCAGTTGAATTCCCGGTAGAATCGATAGTTGCAACATTTCTGATTGGCATACCAATAGATGCTGCGGTTGATGGACTGGAAATTGCCGTTGCGCCGGTCATTTTTACTGCACTCGCCTTACCATGGGTTGCACCTAGAGCACTGGTCCTAGCGATTCGCGATGAACATCGTTCTGGGAAGTTACCCACAGAACAAAAACTGATGAATTAGCGGCGCCTGAACAAACGTGGCGGACTAAGAGCCATCATGGTCGTTTGGTGTAGATCTCCATTGGGCGTGCACATCTAACACATTGCACATCAACTTATGACCACGCAGGTATTCGGCCATCTTTGCTGCGTAGATTTTTGTACCTCAGCAAGCATAGCCTGCAGGTCTTGCCCGCAAAATCGTTGTGGTAATTTGAGTACATCACCAAAGGCAACCCCTTGTGCGGCGTTGGTGTGGATGCCTGCTGCGCAAACGCGGTCCCCGTAAAGGCAACACAGATGCAGAGCCCCCAAACAGTGGCGAACATCGTCTTCAACAATAGTTAAGTAACCTTCACAGCGCCCGGAGAGATACCTCCGGGCACTGAAAACAACGGGAGTTGAGAGCGAGCCAACAAAATAGAACAGACGAAACTCTCCAGATAGATTTAAATATCGCCAGCCGACGAAAGCCGGGTTGTAAATACTGTGTCTAGCTTTGTAGCCGTTCCACTATAAGACCCTCAGGAAATCTTCACCTTGAGTGTCTATTCCGTCGCACAGTACAATGAAAAGGATTTGAACCTCGCATCCCCACCGCTTAACTGGACCGTAATGTTTATAGTATCCTTCAGCCCTTATGCCGTGTCGAAGAGTACAGTGAAGGCGATGGACCATATTGCGGCAATCATAGAAACCAAGAAATCACATTGCTTTCCGGCCTTAGGATAAGTGCACATTAAACAGCACCAAAAGCCGCGTGCCTTTCATTGTAGAGAAGCTGAAGCTTAGGAGGGTGGATCATCTCCGCCTGGCGTTATGCGAGGCGAAGATGAAAGGTGGAAACTAGCGCTAAGGAATGTAGCCCGCGGAGCGTAGGTCCATGTTGAGCAAAGTGCCCGCGGTTCCATACGAATTGCCATTGGGGTGGCCAATTTGCAGTACAGTCATATACGTCGCGTTGCCACCGGATCCATTTTGGACGATATGCGTTTCAGGAAGCCAAAAGAATATCGAGGGGAGCGAGGAACATAACAGCTGATCAGAATCTTCCGTAGCAGTTGTATCAAACACGCTTCCCATAATGCCTAAGTATCCCGCACGTACGAGCTCGGGAGTAATATCTACTCCTTGGGTTACCGAGGGTGCGGCTGGTTTAAACTGCTTGGCGTATTTCTGAAGGATGTGGTCGGAACACCTCTGCAGTTGTGAAATACTCCGATGATCAGTGGAAGTGAGTGCGTTCTGGTATACAAATGCTGATATTCGATCACCAGCCTTAATCGCTTGCGCTTTGCTAATTCTAATTCCAGGATTACTCCGTGAGAGATAAGATGGCTCAGCCATCAGTATCCTTACGAAATCCTGGTTCATGCACTGCCTCAATGCCTGCGGTAGTTGAGTAAGTGTATGAGGAACGCCGGCAGCCTTACCCACTAACGCGATGGTTCCGGGATGCGTTGTCTCATACCAACGCCAATGGTTCATCTGTACAAATGCGTCTAACACCGAACGTGCGCTTATTCCCTCAACGTCGCACTGCACCTTATGACCACGCAGGTATTTGGCCATCTGTATGGTGAGGCCGGTCTTCTTTTCCAGCGCTATCACTACCGCATCAATTGTGGTCCGCCCCATGTGCAGCGTAACATCGCGATTAAGACCTGCCTTTACAGCAGTTGAATAGCTCTCCTGCGCACGCGCCGTTATACATGGGAACGCCACCATACCAAGTGCAGCCGCAACAACACAAAGGATGTTTCTCTGTTTCAATTGCCTATCTCCTTGCCGTTAGAAATTGAGTGGCTGCTCACCCGGGATTGGGCAGCTAAAAGTACCGCCCTCTGGTGTTACAATAGGTCTCAAAGGTCCGTTGTGTGGCCCCGTGCTTTCACCGCTTACACGCGCGGGGTGCCAATCAACCTTCCATAAATCCACGTGCTCTAACGCATAGAGAGCGCGGCTCCAGTGCCACACTGTGCTGCCAAGAAGCCGGGAGGTCATTACTCTTTCAATAAGGTGACGCGATGCAACTGGCATAGCTCCGAGGGCTAGCCCGTTGCTACTGGTCAGTTGAACCTGTTGAGATGGACTGAGAAGTCCTAACGCCGTACGCATCGCACCAATCTGCTCGTTGATCGTTAATGGAGCGCCAACTGAGTTTACTGCCGCAACCATATTTCGAACCATTCGCACCAGCTCTGGTTGATTTAGCTGAGGAACCTGGGACGCATCTAGCCAGTATCCCTTCGCAGGTACAAATGAGCGCTCTACCAGCACCATGGATGTGCCCGGCATCAGTTTCCAGTTGCAGTGATAGGCGGCGGTAATTGCATTAAGCGCTTCCCAAACAGTCCCCTTCACTGGTAGGCTCTGGCGGCTCATGCCGGGCCAGTCTTCGCATATAAAACTGAGATGCGTTGACTTCTGCATGGTTGTAAGCATGGTCTGCAGGTCTGTACCAGTGAAATTCTTTTGGAAACTTTCATACATCACTGCAGGAAGACCCTTCGGCGGTACCTGCACAGCAGCCTGCTGCCCAAATGCGGTACCCAGCGTCGCAAAGCAGAAAGCCAAACTGAAGATCGCTGACAACATCGTTTTCATCGGTAACCTTTCATGTCTGTGGTGCCCGGGGTATTTATTACCGGGCACCGTAACGAACCGCAGGTAAGGTCGGGTTAAGGAGATGGAACCGTCGACAGGCTGAGGCCAAATTTAATAAGCGCAAGCTGACCAGTACCCGGCAACGGATACGTCTCAGTTATGCCCTCAAGAGTAACATACCCTGAAGAGGCTTGGGCTATATCGGCAGTAGCGCTACCGTTCCATGATCCCCCATTATCTCCGCCATTGAAATTTTGCCAGCCCGGTGTGAACGCGCTAGAATTCATCGTAACAATTTTCATCCATGTCGACCCACCGTCAGCGGTGGAGGCATCTAAGTTTGCCGCCAAATTTAGCGTCTGGTTTGGATTGAATCCTACGGGTAAATTCCATTCAAATTTGAGCGTTTGTGTGGCCATGGTGAACGAATCTGGCAAGTACTCGGCTGGTGACTGCGATCGCGCGGAACCCGCTCCGCCATAACCAGTGTCGATGAAATGGGGAGGAGCCGTTGGAGTGCTATTCGGCGTAACCGTACTTACACCGACTTCGCCCACATTCATCCCAGGTAGATAGGGATAATATTGTAAACTAGCGTTGGCAATTTCAGTGAATTGCAGTTGCGCCTGAGCAACGATCGGTAGCACAAAAATGCCGACGACAGTCAGGGCGATTATCGCGGAACTCTTCAGGCGAGATACGTTACCGAAAAACTGTTCAGAAATACCAACGGCACGTTGCGGGGGGGGCAGTCATTCGTCCGATCTCCCCGCCAATCACGAAACCTGTTGACAAACGGGTTAGAACTACTTTCATGACACCAGGAATCCTTTCTGCACATGGAAGTGCACAGCAAATTCACACCAGGAGATGCTCATGCCGTCAAAATTGAATAGGCACCTTGCAACGTACTAAACAAACAGTCAATACCGCAACCTGGCGGAATTGTAATTTAGAAGCGAACAATCGCAAACTTCAACCATTTGGAAGTATAACAAGAAAAATGTGATGTGTCAAGGGCTTTTTGGTCATTGCTCAAACATTTGTTTGGCTCATTGTTCGCTTATGGCACAATGTCGCCCGCAGTACGTGGTCCACGAATGTCGTGTCAACACACCACGCAATGTTTAACCAGGTTATCGGCAACGTTGGGAGTGCACACTTGCGGCGTAAGGAGGGCGTGGTTCATTTCACTGGTGCAATGTATCTGCGCAACTGCCAACCAGCATTATAACAATCTTTAATCTATGGCCGAAGCGGAGTGTGGCAATCCTCCGAGTGTTTGGCGCGTTGTTCTTATATCGTAAAATAACAATGACCATTGTACTGCGTAGCCAGAACGACGTGCTTCTTCAGTTAGTCACGGGCGATAACAAAGAAGGAATAGGCATGTAAACCCGCATAACTGGGTGACCATGGTCGTTTTGAAGTGGG
>DAIDKH010000107.1 GCA_027450145.1 Chthonomonadaceae bacterium
ATAACCAACTTTATTTCACGATCCGGTCGTCTGCTAACGTTTGTTCGCTACAGCCTCCCTCCACACCTAAACAACCATCAAGCACCAAAGAAATTGTAGGTATGTACATGAAGTACGAGGCCAATAAGCGCCCACGCACTACCCATCACACAGTCGCCGAGCACGACACCAAGGAAGAATGGTACCGCCCTGCGGTACATTCCCAAGCCGCCATACCGCGTGATAAGCCCCTTAATCACCCAGGCTATGAACATTGGCATCCACACAAGATTGATCGCCCACGACGATGAGAGTGCATAGCCCAGCGGGCTTAACGGAAAATTGATGAACCGCAACCGGACTGCTGCCATCAAGATGGTTACCAGGAAACCAATGGCGGCGGCGATATCCGCTGGAGCAGACACGCGCTCATTAAGCGTGTGAGCGTACCAACCGTTCATACGCGTAAACGACTCAACCGCCATGCCGGTGCCGGAGGCAAACTTTGAGGCCGCGCCGAGCTGATATGCCAGTTGCTCGAAAGCACCCAACGCACAGACCGCCCCTACTACCGTGGCGATGATAACTGCGTAGAGCATTCGGCGAGCGTTTAGACCGCGCTGATGGGCCATCTGCATGCTCTCAAGCCCTACTGGCATGGTATCGCTACGGTGGGCGCGTGTAAACGCATAACCAAATGTAAAAAACGCCAGGTCGCCGCCTCGGAATGGCCCAGTCGAGAGCAGCCGCGGCATCATGGCATCTGGCCCCATAAAGTGAAAGTCATGCACGGGAGATCCCAGTTCGGCACGCACACGCGTAACCACCAGCATAATTGCCAGCAGTACTAGCAGGAACACCCCGGCAGCCCACCACTGCACCCCGGCCGCGTGCATAAACAAAATCAGGCACACGATACCCACTAATATGCCGCTAAGTGCGCCGCGTTGGCTAATTCCTTCGTCTGCAACCTGCTGGGCAGCCTCTGGATCGCCGTGCCGAAGCGAGCGCCATGCGCGCCTCACGATAGCAGCATAGGTGCGCCTGCCAGTCCATAGGTAGAGACAGAATAGGCCGATTATACTGCCAAAGCCCTGTTCCCTGATGTACGGAAAGTGTGCAGTCGCATCCCACCCCATCGCACTGGAGAGGACCATCTGGCCCTTCCAGAATAGATAGAAGAACCAACACGAAAATAGTAAGTCCAGGGGTAACAGGAAGCAAATACCAATTGCCACAGGGTAAAAGGTCATGGGCATCCAGTCGATAGCGTTCCATGGGTGCGTCGTGAGCAGCGGTTTCAGGTCGATGCCCGCAACGGGCAGTCCAGGTACGGATGGAACCAGAAACGCAATCCCATTCCACAAGTTGAGGCCAAAAGCAATCGCGAAGCCAATCCACATCAATTTATTGCTATAGAATCCCTCAGGGCTGGGCTCTTCCGTCATACTCATGGGAAGCCAGGTAATGGGAAACGTGAGATGCTCGTGATCTGCCCACTGTGCCCTAATGAGTACGTTGATACATTGCGCAACTCCTAGCAGGCAGGTGATAAAAGCGGTCCATGCGATTATAGGAATGGCCCATGCTCGAAGCACCGCTGGCTGGTAAAAGGAGCTGTGACCAATATAGTGCCCCTTTACTATTGCACGACTGGTTACCACAAGCCAGGATGGGAATGCCCCCGCATAAGGCAGCGCTCCCCCCTTCCCGTACCAGGCAGCATAAGGGATCATCTCGCTGAGCGTGCTGAAGCCATCCAAACCGGCCAGACCAGTGGAGATCGCCAACATGGTGTAGAGCACCATTACCTCACCCTGGCCCAACTGCAGCCGCGGCGCCACCCTGCCCAGAACAGCGTTTATGCCGCGCAGAATGAAGATGCAGAATATCACGTTTGCAAAGAGTGAGATGGTGCTTGGGTATGGTCCTAACATGACCCGCTCCTGCCATATTACCCAGTAGGCATTAAACGGGATGAGGGCTGCGCCGAGTACGAGCGACCTAATGGTTATTCCAGCAGGTGGAGAGAACGCGGGAGGTTTTGGGGATGATGGGTTGTTCACGGCAGACTGTTCCTCTTGGGGTGATGGCCGTCGCAATTCTGACCGTTCGCCGGTAGCGCCAGTGTATCTGTTTTGTTGCTACAGGTCGTCTTCGACCATAGACCATAGGCGCAGGACTGCGTCGCGTCGCGTTTCACCTTCGAAGGTCGATATGTTGGGCGGTACGGCGGTGAAATTCAGCGGATTGACGGACACCAATTCGTCCGGCCGGAATAAGATGTCGCGGGTCTCGTGCGAAAGAATACCACGTATTGTCAGCATCTGCAATGCTATAAAACAGGGATCGCGATGGCGAACGTCGCCGTACCAACAGATCGGTATTTTCTGCTCAACGAGCATTTGCTGAAACGGTTGAGGATGGGTACACAGGTCTCGAGGTGATGTCTGGTGGCCAATACACCACACTGCAACAAGCGCTGCCGCCTCGCCAATTGCCCATTCGATAGGATGCAGTCTATAGGCGCCATTAGTCAGGTGAGTGACACCAGCATTCTTGCATGCCGGCAGGAGATTGCTAATGCGGTGCGGTACCATTGCACTGAGCGGAATCTGGAATGGACGTGTGGGTACGTAATGATTGGGCTCGCCGTGGCCGTTCGGGTGAATGTCCAGGGCATAGTGCCCTATCCCACAACTGTCAGGCATAAATTCTGCCCGAGGACGGTCACCCACACACACACCACCGGTGAAGTCTCGCACAACTATCTGCTGCTCAAGTATACGCCTTATGGGTAGGATGCGACGGGATTCACGTATGTAGGGATCGCGCGAAAGTCCATCAGGAGTACCGAAAAGGTCACGACGCAACCTGAGTTCGGGATAACCATGTGTCTTCCCAGAGGCGGATGGAGCTTCGCGTTCGCAATCATTCTGCAGCCAATATAGGTAGCCAAGAGATGCATTTCTGCCGGCTTGCAGCACCTCCTCTGCACTATGAGTATCCGCGTAATCACCGAGAATGTTGCCGCCGCAAAAATCGTTCCCCGGGGTGTTTATCATGGAAAGGTCGCGAGGGATACGGTCATCTTGAAAGTTCTCGGCTGCAAGCAGGCGGCGGTAGTTCCACCAGGCGGATCGGCCATCAAACATGCCAGACATATTACCGTAGACGACTCGGTAATCCTGATATTTTATGAAGTCTTCGTAACCAGAGGGCTTGGAAATTAGGTTATCCGCGATGGAATCAGGCGACCACTCCAGAGCAAACGGAAACGTAAATGGCTGTACCCAGTCCCGCCTACGGCTGTTTGGTGCATCTGGCTCGCCGGTATCCTCGTAAGACTCGGCCCCTATCACCCAATCTTCGTTCTCGCGTCCTGTGAGAGCCAGAAGTTCGCCGGTATCAGTAGCATCAAGGACATAGGCGAACCGGATCTCAACCGAATGACCAACATTGTTGATGACCGTAACGGAGTTCACCTTGTCTCCGGTCATTACCACGTGATCCAGCGTCGAATTCCAATATATCCATAGGCTGCCACTGTCCTCGTAGGGCTTCATCATCTCGTGAAGAGCACGCACCCCTACTTGTGGTTCGCAACCCAAGCGGCTCACCCAGCAGTTACCAGGATTGAATTCTTTGGCGGCTGCGCCCGTGTCACTTAGCCGATAGGTACCACGATAGTGGTCCCTAATTCGCCGCCGGTAATCGGCATAGCTGGAGGTACAGCCGTCGTTTTCAATCCAGTTGTTTTCGTCTGGAGTACAGACACCTTGAGAGGTTAATTGCCCACCGGGCCATGAACCTCGCTCCACCAGGATGACACTGGCGCCACGCCTCGCAGCCGCGATCGCAGCCGCAGTACCTCCGGTCGATGCCCCTACTATTAGGATGTCACATGTTTGCTCTTCCACTGCTGCAGCCCTCTCTCTCCGCGAGCAGGAGCCCGAAACGCCGTGAGCGGCGTCGTAGTCGGCGGGCGCTCCGACCTCGTATTTGAGATTCTACCGGATTTAAGCAGCAATATTACCGCAATGCCCAGAACAATTCGATAGGCAATAAAAATGTACGTGTTATGGTTCTCCATATACTTAAGAAACCATCGCACGACAATATAAGCAAACACGCCTGCAATGAGTGTGGAGAAGAGAAAGAGACCAAGCTCGCCAGCACTGAGTGTGCCGTTACCGTATGGATGCATTTCCCAGGCGGCCTGAGGAGTGAAATGGCTTGGTTTCAGTACGAACAGAACTGCCTTGAGCAATTTGTACAGACCCGCTGCGACAATCACTGGTACGCTCAACAAGAAGCTGAACCGTGCGGCTTCCTCACGATCGAGGTTCTCGAACAAGCCGGCGGTGATAGTTACACCCGAGCGACTGGTACCAGGCACGAGAGCGAGCACCTGCGCCCAGCCAATTACCTGGCTCTCCTTAAGATTCATGTCTTTAAGTGTTCGAGTTCGTTTACCTGCCAGCTCAGCCCACAACATGATTAGGCCCAATACGATTAGTGCGACAGAGACCACGTCCAACCGTCGGAAAGAGGTGTCTATCTTGTGTTCTAAAAGGAGGCCAAAAACGGCTAGGGGAATGAAACCCAGCAATACAAACCAACCCAATTTCGCGTCTAAATCATCGGCTGGAACTTTGAATGGAGACCGAGTTCGCAGAATACCTTTTACGTAGCGTACAAGGTCGTGCCGAAAATAGTACACGATGGCAAACATTGGCCCGAGTTGCACGACGGCCGAATACGCGGCGCCAACATCATGACCGATGAATAGCCGAGAGGCAATGTCCATGTGAGCAGTACTGCTAACTGGTAGGAACTCAGTAATTCCCTGTAGTAGACCAAGCCAGATTGCCTGAAAGACGGTCATCCCGTGTGCGACCTCCGAGCGATGAAATATTTCTGTAACGTGAAGAGTATAACATACCACTGCCACCAAAATCCGTTCATTTAACCAGCATTAGAAGTCTCTCAGGCGATACTGCGCGAAGTTGCCTGAACCGCGGTACCTGGGGCAGGAATTACACGATGCAGAGTATAATGTATGCTTACACAGTATGCGCTAACAAGCTGCCAAAGGCGCTATGTTTATCGCGCAGTGATGAGAAGGTCGTAAACCGTACAGGAGCGTCTCCACCTCAGGGCGTTTCGCTTTTGTGGCCGGTTCTACTAAATTTTATATGCCGCAAAATTTTGTTAGGAGTTATGTGTGATAACCGAACAGTTAGCTGGGCTCCTCTCCGCAGCCGTTACCAGTGCCTGCCAAAGTGGTGAACTTTCCATCCCCGCAGATACCACCTATGATATTAAGCTGGAGACACCACCCGACAAACAGTTCGGTGACTTCTCCAGTAATTTGGCATTGGTTCTTAAAAAGGCAACTGGCATAAAGGATAGCCGTGTTATAGCAGAGGCTATTTGCAGGTACCTGCCTACGGACCAAAAGCTGATTATGCGAACGGAGGTCGCAGGGCCAGGATTCATCAACCTGTTCCTAAATCCGGAGTGGCTCTATAACTGCCTTCAAACTATTCGCGAGCGCGATACCGCCTACGGCATTTTGGATACCAGCACTGGCGAGCGCGTACTAATCGAGTTCGTGAGCGCGAACCCAACAGGACCTATCTCAGTAGTGAATGGCAGGGCAGCCGCACTAGGTGACGTCCTTGGCAACCTTCTTACATCGCAGGGATGCGAGGTCGCCCGGGAGTTTTACATTAATGATGCGCTCAACTCCTTGCAGCTCAATGTGTTCTCCCGCACCGTGCAGGCACGATACCTTCAACAACTTGGGTATGCCCTGCTGATGCCCGATGGCCGGCTAGAACCTGGTGCAGTTTCGAACAGCTCGGCGTCCGGTACCATATCGTTCCCAGAGAAGGGGTACCCCGGCGAATACGTTACAGACATCGCCAAGGCGATAGTGCAGGATATTGGCGATACTTACGCAAAACCAACTTTACAAATCTTCTCGCCTACCCCCACAGTTACGCAGGCCGAGGTCGACGAAACAGATGCTTATTTCCGTAAGGTAACTCTGGGCCAAATGATACAGGCTCAGCGTAACGCTCTGGAGGCGTTTGGTGTTCAATACGACTGTTGGTTTATGGAGAGCAGCCTTTACGAGGCAGGATCCGTTGAGGCGACCATTAAGACCCTTAGCGAGCGTGGTTACACGTACACAAAGGATGGCGCCCTGTGGCTTAAGTCTACAGAGTTTGGTGACACCGAAGACCGCGTCCTGGTTCGTTCTAATGAGAAGGCAACCTATATCGCCGCAGACGCTGCATATCATGTGAACAAATACCAGCGCGGTTTCACAAAACTAATCGATATTCTTGGCGCGGACCACCACGGGTATGTTGCGCGCCTGCAAGCATCTGTCGCCGCACTTGGTTATGACCGTACACAACTGGAGATAGTCATCACACAGATGGTTTCTCTGCTGCGCGACGGCGAGGCAGTTATTGGTGGAAAGCGAAAAGGCATCGTGCTGGAGCTTAAAGAAGATCTTATAGACGAAATTGGAAAAGACGCCGCAAGGTTTTATTTCCTACTTAATTCCTATGAGACACCCACCACTGTAGACGTTGAACTAGCAAGACGGCAATCTAACGAAAACCCGGTCTATTACGTCCAGTATGCTCACGCCCGGCTCTGCAATATACTGCGCAAGGCATCTGAAGTTGGGATTCTCCCTCCGGTGAACAATGTGGATTACTACAAACTGCTCACGCACCCAAGGGAGTTGGATCTGCTGCGTCGACTTGCTGATTATCCTGGTGAGGTAACGCTGGCTGCGCAGAGATATGCACCTCACCGCCTTACTAGATTTGCAATTGACCTTGCAGGCTTGTTGAATCTCTTCTACGAGAACTGTCGTGTTCTACCAACCCGAGACGGCGATGTGTCGCAAGAGCTTACACTTGCACGTATTGCGCTGGTTGATGGCGCCCGTATCGTCCTGCGCAACCTGCTCACGCTTCTGGGAATATCAGCACCAGACAGGATGGACCGCCTCGATTCCAACACCGCGCCCGCTGCAGAAAGGTAGCCAATAATGTTTGCACTTAATTTCTATTCAGAGTACTACGAAGATGTTCTGCGCAATGGACGCAAGAGTTTAACGATTCGCCTTGGCGATAAATCAGAAAAATACCAGGCTGGTACATTGGTATGGGTAACCATCGGGCCGCGGTTTGCAAGACGTATGCGCCTTTTCACGGCAATCGTCGATCGCGTGGAAGTGAAAACGATTGATCAACTATCTCCTAGGGAAGTACAGAAGGAGAATCCAGAGTTTCGCTCAGTGGAGGACCTCGTAAATCTCCTGCGGCGGATCTACAGTGAGGACGTTAGCGTGGAAGACACCGTTACTGTCATTCACTTCTCTCCCGTCGACGAGTATTCACTTCCCGATTAGTAACTGTAGTACAGGTTCTAATTCGTTGGAACGCGTTGTTCCAGGAAATCTACAACATGCTTAACAACCGCGTGAAATCCGCGAGTTACATTTCCGTGCTCTGTGCTTTTGTACTGGTAATCGCACCCCGCATCGGCTCTGCGTCCTCCGTAGTGCTACGGCAGGGCACCTACGTCGACTCCGTGAAATCCACTCAAAACTGGTCAATTTCGGCCGCTGGCACGCTAATCTGGTCTGGCTCCCCCTACCTTCCTGTGGGGGGTGCCTTTCACCCACAATCCCTGCTGGATCCTTCAGATGCCGCGTGGCAAGTTGATCAACAGGCACTGCAGGTTCTCAAGTCACACGGTGTCACATCGCTTATCGTTTGGCCAGACAAGCCACTGGTCAATGTGGATCCTTCAAGCTATCAGCGGCTCATAACATACCTTGACTCGAACGGATTTCAATATGGGGTGGCATTTGGACCTGGTGCCCTTCCCCGAATTTCGGGCTTTAACGTGCGACCCGCTGTTTATCGGTTCGATAACACTCAGGACACTCAGGCTGTGTGGACAATCAAGGGTGTGGATGCTGCCGCTTATTTTATGGCCGATGCAGGCAGCGATAGCCGGATGGTTCAAAAAGGCATGGCTCACGTTGAAGGAGATACAGTAACTGCACCCTTTGTCACTGTAGGGAGTGTCTCCCGCCCTGTGGTCATTACGTTGCCGCACATAACTGCCGCAGGCAACAAACATATGCCTGATCTCTGGAGTGGATTCGACGCGTACCGCGACAATCTTCTTGCTTTTTTCAAAAACATCCAGTTCGGTAAGGGCCTTCGTTTCTTTATTAATCCCTTAGGGCGATATGCAACCATGCCGTCATCCGACAGGCATATAATCCCTAATTCTCCCCTTGCACGCGTAGAGTGGCAGCACTACCTAAAAACGCATCTGGGAACCTCCACAGTGATTAGCAACCGCTGGCAGTTGAGCACTCCTATAGACAG
>DAIDKH010000108.1 GCA_027450145.1 Chthonomonadaceae bacterium
AAGCCATTGCTCTAGCGATAGTAAAGTACATGATGTATCTCGGTGTTACTGCTTCACTTATTGTGGCGGGTGATGCAGCCATTCAACACCACTCGTTTATACTTATCCTTACTTTCGTCGTGGTCTTTCTTATGGGTTCGGTTCCGGTAGCTCTCCCGGCTGTGCTAACTATTGTTCAGGCTGCAACTGGCATACAGTTGTCGAAAAGTGGTGTACTGGTGACTCGCCTTGAGTCGATTGAAGACGCCGCCTCCGTTAGTGTGTTGTGTATGGACAAAACTGGCACGATTACGATGAACCAGTTGTCAGTGGTTGACGCAGTGGGCTTTGAACCAAGCACAGTGGCAGATACATTAGACATGGCTTCACTTGCATCCCGAGAGGATGGGATGGACCTGATTGATCTAGCCATACTGGATTACGCAAAAGCTCAAGGCGCCCACGGACAGGACTATCAACAGTTAACCTATACGCCATTCAATCCTGCCGTTCGCCGAACCGAGGCAACTGCCACTAAGGATGGCAAGGAATTTAGGGTCATTAAAGGTGCATCACAAATCGTGGCGCCAATGTGCTCTGGCATGAACGCGCAGCAGCTTGCCAAGGTTGATGAATTCGTGCAGAGCTTCTCCCGTAAGGGTTACCGAACTATTGCCGTAGCACGGTCTCAGGATGGAAACCTGGATGCCTTGAACCTGGTTGGTTTGGTAGCGCTGGCAGACCCACCGCGGCCCGACAGTAAGCAGATGATAGCAGAGATAAAGGCGCTGGGCGTTAAACCTATCATGCTCACGGGCGACAACATGGCCATTGCCCGCGAGATTGCTGTGCAGGTTGGTATTGGAGACAATATTAGCCGGCTATCCGATGTAGAGCACTTGGTGGGTAAGGAGCGCGCGGCGGCGGTTGCAGCCAGTGACGGTTTTGCAGAGATCTACCCGGAGGACAAGTACCAACTCGTAAAGCTGCTGCAAGAGGCTGGTTACATGGTCGCGATGACCGGTGACGGGGTGAACGACGCTCCAGCGTTGAAACAGGCAGAAATGGGCATTGCGGTCAACAATGCCACCGATGTTGCCAAGGCATCTGCGAGTGTAGTTCTTACCGAACCGGGAATTCAGGTGATTGTCAAGGCTGTTGAACTCAGCCGTGAAACCTATCAGCGAATGCTCACATGGGTCATCAACAAGGTTATGAAGGTCGTACAGGTTGTTGGCCTTCTCACAATCGGTTATTTCATGATCCACCAAATGGTCATTTCGATGCTTGGTATCTCCCTCCTAATCTTCGCAAACGACTTTGTGACCATTTCGCTCGCTACTGATAACGTTAAACATACGCTTAACCCCAACAGTTGGGATGTAAAGAATATCATGAGCGCGGCTCTAGTCGTGGGCGTACTGTTGATAGCCGAAGGCCTTGCTACGATTTGGTGGGGTATGCACGCCCTGAAGCTGGATATCGATCGCCTACGTACGCTCGTCCTGCTGATGTTAGTGTTTACTAGTCAACTTAATGTTCTAATGGTTCGTGAGAGAAGAAGCCTGTGGGCATCGGTGCCAGGTAAAGCATTAGTCGTATCGTCGCTCTCAGTAACAGTTGCTTACATTGCACTGGGAGTTTCAGGGTTTTTGATACCGGCTGTCCCGCTTGTCGATATACTTAAAATGCTTGCTTTCCTACTAATATGTACGGCCCTATTCGACTACCCAAAACGAGCAGCATTTAGACGTTTCAAACTGAGTTAATTTATGGCCAAATACCAACAATCCCTTACTCTTGTAATGAGCAGGGATTGTTGGTTTACGTCAGGCAGCTTCACTACATCGTTTGTTGTGAACACCAAACTCGGAGGCTCCCCGTCACTAACTACCCCCCCAATTGGCTCATACCGCGATTGACTGGCGCAACGCCGTCCTCAAGGCGATGCTCCAGAGGCTTATGTTTCACCACCAGTCTGAAGAGATCGGCTAGATCACTGTCCGACGCGCCCTGCCGCAAGGCATCGCGAAGACTAACCTCACCGTCAGCCATCAAGCAGGGGCGCAGTGCTCCATCAGCGGTAAGGCGCAGACGATTACAGTCTCGACAAAAATCGCGTGTAACCTGGCTAATGAAACCTATTGTGCCGATTGCACCGGGAATGCGGTAGGTTTGCGCCGGGCCTTGGGTAGCAACCTCCGCACTTTCAAGCGAGTCAAACGTGGCCTCAATAGCGCTCCGAGTTTCATGAGCAGACACAAAGGCCCGCCGCATTGCGCTTCCGTTCAACATACCGGCACTCTGCCCCAAAACCGGGATGGAAATCTTTGAAAACGAGTTATCCGATGTAGCAGCAAAGACGTCCTGCTGCCTCACTCCTTTTCTTGAAGCACCCGCAAGTGCATAGAAGCCGCGCATAAGATCAGGTTCGTCCCCAGCCGACCAACTAATGGGCATTAACTCAATAAATCGTATATGCAAGGGGCGATCCAGCGTCAACGCAGCAAAATCCACGCACTCATCATCGTTGTATCCCCGCATTACCACGCAGTTGATCTTCACTGGCGCCAAACCTGCCTCTAAGGCTGCATCCAGTCCGTCAAGCACCTTTTTGAGGCTACCGCGTCGGGCGATGGCAGAAAATCTATCATCACGCAGCGTATCCAGGCTCATATTGACACGTTGAACACCCGCAGCTGCAAGGTCTGCCGCCACATCCGCGAGAAGAAATCCGTTCGTAGTGATAGACAGCTCGCTCAAGCCGCTGTGACTGGAAATGTCCTTTAGCACGGATACCAAACCCGGCCGTACTAGCGGCTCTCCTCCGGTAATTCGAATATGCGTCATCCCCAGCGAGATGGCTAAATGAACCAGACGCACAAGCTCGTTGTCGTTAAGTAACTCATGGCGCGGGGCTATAGGCGCGCCAGTTTCAGGCATACAGTAGATACATCGGAAATTACAGCGGTCGGTAACAGAAACGCGCAGGTAGTAAATGTCTCTATTGAAACTATCGGTCAGGCCCATAGATGTCTCTTCGTTTCTAACTTCGTTTACCCAGCAGATCGGTGTAAATTCCCGGTGTACTATCTGGAATGAGGGATGCACCCACTGCTTTTGAATAGAATTCTGCAGGTCCCACTCCGCCAATTATGCAGTACGCGTACCCGCTTGATCGCAGGCCATGAAGTGACGCAATGAGCAATGCTCGACCAATACCTCGTCCGCGTTGCTGTGGTGCGACTCCCGTCGGTCCAAAAAAATTCCTGCACGTTGCCTCGGCAGCTGCAAAGCCGACAATAAGACCTTCGAGTATCGCGATGTGAATTGAGACGGGCTGGCGCGAGAAGCAGGGTACCACCTCATCGGCCCAGCTTGTGGAAAAGTTACTCTCAATAAAAGTCCGAACTGCGGTAGCCTCGAAGGTATTCGCACGCCTGATGATTACACCGCCGGACCGCATAGCCATCAACTCCGCATTCTCATCCGGTAGTTGCAGAAGGTTAACAAGCATGTCGGGCATGGGGGAACCTTTCTTTATTATCAGTAGTCTTTCCTTTGTACGTTACGAGGAATTATAACGTGCCCTAGCGCATAGGTCAACATTTCGGCGGATATTGAAGTTTGACGGTGTGCGCCACTTTTACCACATGGTAAAATTGTAACACGAAGAAGGGGGATAGCAACCGCTTGCTTGAACCTGATGCACTAAGGAGCATATTGGAATGCCTTCGTTGATAAGCCCTGCTCAGCGCGCAGCAGGCGCGTTACGGCGCGCCGAACGCGCTCTCCGAAACTGGCAGGATGACCCCGGAAGCCCTCGCAGTGATGTAGATAAGATGATCGCAATCGTCGCGGATTTACGGACATGGGTACAGGGACATCTTTTGCTAGACATTGAGAAATCGCTCTCAAAAGACGCATCGGACCACGATCAACTCGGGAATGACCCGCTCTCCTCGTAGTTATTGCAACTAATATACACGTTTCCAAGGTATCTATGCGCCTGGTTTACCTCCACTTAATCGCAATGGTAGGTTTACCTTCCAATCTAAGTGCAAGCCACCCATTCGAACTGTCGTAGCGGTACCCGTTCTGCAAGGTAATACTGACTCCATTAATGGTGACTTTTGGCTGCGATGGTACACCGGTTATCAATACGTCGTATCTCCCCCCAGGCCATCCCTCCGCATGAAACGTCACGCCAGTTCGGCGGTCATCAAGAATTTTTATGCGGCCCGGCTCATGGATGATCGCGCCGCATCGGCGGCAAACAGCCATTGAATAAAGTGGCAGCATGTGGAAATAATCAATTGCACCGCTGAAAACAGTGCCCGGATTAATAGCTGGCAAATTTCGAGTTTGCGTTTGCACGTTAAAGGAATCTGGCAGCAAGCCGTGAAGATTGGATTTCATAGGCCATGTCATTTGAATTCCGCAAGCGGTAATTCCATCTGCAATGTGATTCCAATTCTCATCGTGATCTAGCCGAGCTAACTTATGCAGCGCATCCGCGTAAACCATTCCGCACCATTGAACAGGCAAACCTATCCAGTCTGGGGCCACCCAGTGAGTGGCGCCCAAAACAGCGGTGGTAGCGTAAAGGCCGATATGTCCATCCGCAGGCTCGTTTAAGTAGACAAACGGCACACCCGTCCATGCCCAGTATTCTGCCTGCCGCAGGTATTGCTCACGCCCTGTAAGCACGTATCCCAGACTGTAGCACCGGCATAAATCTGCTGCTGCAAGTATGTCGGGAACATGCAGCGGCACCTCCCACGTTTGTGCGCCACGGGGTACACTCGAGTTGTATTGATCCAACCTGTCCAACATTTTAAGCGATTCACGGATTATTGCGGCCTGCCCACAAAATGCTGCGTTCTCTAGTAGCGGTAAAACGCGCTCAGCATCCATTCCATCAGTATATCGATGCGCGTTTGTATCAGCCAGATCCTCACTTCCACGGCGTGCCGTGTAGGTAGCATGCGGCGTCCGTTCCATTTCTAGCAACGCCTGGTGAGCGAGGACTTCGGCCTCCTTTGCTGCACTTAGCGCGTGCCCAGCTGCCAGCGCTGGTGCCTGGGTTCGTACATGAAAGATGCCTGTTGCGTAAATTTGAGACACAGGTATGACCGCCATCGCTTTGTGGTACGCGGCGGCTAAGGGTAGACACTGTGTTGGGGACGTGAAGTGCGCGGCTATATAAGCTAATTCTGTCGCCGCATCAGGTGCAATCTGCGGAGCAAACCTGTTGCTGCCATCAAACGCATGTCGAAATAGCGGTAAGTGACTTATTGGCGAACTGAGCCATCCAGCGGCAGCAAGAGCCAAGTAATCCGATTTGTTTATATTCGGTGAAGGAGTAGGTGGTAATCCGCGGGTTGCAACATACTGCTTCAAAGCGGGAACAATAGTTGAGCCTCTAGTGCCCATTACGGTCACGTTGGCAGATATGACCTGGTCGGCCGCCAGATGCATCGGGCTGTATGGCAACAACCCGCCGGGTGGGCGGCCCAGTCCACCGGTTCCTGGTGCTATAACCGCCATTAAGTGCGCTATCGAATGAAATAGCCTGTCCGGCGAGTCAAATGCCGCAGAGATAACAGCCTGTGGCTGCCAGGTTAGGGACAATACTCGATTGTTGGCAGCAATCGACATCAAAGGTATGGTAATGTCATGCGAAGGTGGAACCTGCCGTTCCGCCTGAGAGCCCCTGAGATCCTTTTGACTGCTACTAGGATCAACAGCGTTAAGGTACTCTACACCGCCAAAGAGGGCCTGCTGCCGCTGCCGCCCAAAGGTACCTAACCCAGGCAACATAACAAAAAATGGCAAATAGAGTACGTCCCGAGACTCGCTGACCTGAGCGGAGCAGTCCACTTCTATACAGTCGTCGGGCCTGCCACGAAAATTTTGATGGAGTTCCCACCGCGCTCCGTTAGGATCAATAGCAACTGTACGAAGGTGCAATGTGCCTTGCTCATTTACAACGGTTGTTATACCTTCGCTATTTGGGTCGAAGAAGACCGGCTTGCCCTTGTAAAGGTATCCAATTTGCTCGTCGTCCTGTCCACAAGCCATCCGGTAACCGTCGTAATCCACCACAAACGCACCAAGCTGGTGATGCGCCTGAAGAATCTGCAGTCTCCCTGATCGAATGAGGAGTGGATGTTTGCCAAGAATCGGCACTGAAGGCACATTCCAGGGTGGAGCAACATGAACAATGCGGTCATCTACCTCAAGATCAGTTAACTGAAACCGGTAATGTCCAGGAGGCGGGTCGAGTCTAAATGCGGTGCGTGCGCCCACGGCCGGCAACGGTAAGTAAATACGTTGTTTCCCGGGCCTCACATCAAAGTGCAGGTCGTGTCGTTCGCTAGCCTCATGGTGATAAAAATAAAAGCGTCCAGTACCGGCCTTTGGGCTAATCACAGACATTTTTACCCAAAGTGGCATACCCACAGGAAAATCATGCACTTTTAAAAAAAAATAGGGATCGGCACCATCTACTTCCACCAACAAGCCTGATCGGTTTACTGTGATGTTGCTGATATCGTGCAATGGTGCGCCTGGCGCCAGCACAGATTTGGATGTGAGGTCGAACTGGTGAATTGACTGTGCAGATAGGTGCGTGCTGAGTAAACAAAGCAACCCAATCACAATGGAGATTCTTACACCAGTGGTGCTCGGCATGAATCTTCTCCTTAACGCAACAGAAAAGTACTGTAGAATAGTAGTAAAGGTACCGACAATAGTAATAACAACTATTTGGCGGCGTTGACTTGAAACACAGGGATGTATTCTTCCCGCCGTCATCGATTCCCTGCATTCGGTGCCATGGAGGGCCACAGATGCTGGTTTTAACCCGCAAGCCCGACCAGTCAATTATGGTCGGCAACGACATTGAGATAACTGTTTTAGAAGTTCGCGGCGAACAGGTACGCATTGGGATTCGGGCACCACGAAACGTGACCGTACACCGCAAGGAAGTTTTTGACCAGATTCTGGAGGAAAACTGCAGCGCGAGCGATGCCCCAGCTACCCTGCCTAACCTAGATACACTGCTCCCC
Source organism: Chthonomonadaceae bacterium (assembly GCA_027450145.1). GTDB lineage: Bacteria > Armatimonadota > Chthonomonadetes > Chthonomonadales > Chthonomonadaceae > JAJZFK01. Next base: position 7,053 of record DAIDKH010000108.1, read on the forward strand.
CCGCGCTAAAAACGCAGCAGGTAGAGTTGGTACATGTGTATACATGTACTAGCTCTACCTGTCAATCTAAAGCGCAGCAATAATTGCGTCGGTCATCTCCGTAGTGGTCGAACTACCACCCAGGTCCTTTGTTCGCACGTTCCCTTCGGATAGAACCTTTTCAACAGCCGCTTCCACACGTTTGGCTTGCTCAAACTCCGCAAGATGCCTTAACATAAGCGCAGCGGACAGGATGAGGGCTATGGGATTGGCAATATTTCGCCCAGCAATATCCGGTGCGGAGCCATGTACTGCCTCAAACATTGCTGCACCCGTCTCTCCGATATTTGCTGAAGGAGTGAGACCCAGCCCCCCAATAAGTCCCGAAGCAAGGTCGCTTAAGATGTCTCCATAAAGGTTCTCCATAACCATAACGTCGAACCTTTCAGGGTTGAGGACCATGTTCATGCATGTGGCATCCACGATCATTTCCTCGTAACCAATCTCCGGCGCTTCCCTAGCAGCGCGGCGTAGGCACTCAAGAAATAGCCCATCCGCCAGCTTCATGATATTGGCCTTATGCACAGCAGTTACCTTTTTGCGTCGGTTCCTCCTGGCGTATTCAAAGGCGTACTTGCCAATTCGGGTGCAGGCTGCCTCTGTTATAATCTTCAGGCTCTCCACGACACCGGGTATGACAATATGTTCCAGGCCCGAATAAAGGTCCTCACTGTTCTCGCGGATAACCACGAGGTCCACATTGTCATAACGCGATGTTACGCCAGGCATTGTATGGGCGGGTCTTACATTGGCAAACAGACCCAACCTCTTTCGCAACATAACATTGGCACTTGCAAAGCCGACGCCTATGGGAGTAGTTATCGGTCCCTTAAGCGCTACCCGATTATTGATAATCGAACTCACCACTTCATCGGGAACAGGTGTTCCGTATTTGGCCACACACTCGGCGCCAGCATCAACGCGATGCCAATTTACGGCTATGCCAGTCGCCTCTACTACCCTCACTGCCGCTTCCGATACCTCGGGACCAATACCATCACCCGGAATCAGCGTTACATCGTACGTCATCTATAGTCCAGTCCTTTCGTTTACCTGCCCGTTACCATAGTTTACTATTTTCGGTCTAGTTTCGCGCAGCAATACTAGCATGACAAAGAATATACGCCAAAAGGGTGATAACTCTATTGGCCATCACGACCCTGAAAACCTAGTCAAGGTGCACCTTGCACGGGTATGGTGGCTGTAGCATTGACAAC
>DAIDKH010000109.1 GCA_027450145.1 Chthonomonadaceae bacterium
TGCTCAACGCCGTCCTGCACCATCTCCCATTGAAAGGCGTAGGCGCCCGGTGTGCTCGGTGCGGATGTGCTTTCGCGCTGTCGCGTGCATGCGGTTGCGCTTTGCGGTTGCGCGTCGGTGGTAGTCACAAATTGTGCTGCGGTTGACATAGCCTATGCCTCGTGACGGTGGCTGATGCGTTGCTTACCGAAACCCGGGAAATGAACGTTGCGCTCTTAGTACATCTTAACACAGTTTTGTCAGTTGCGCCACGGTTTTTGTGCAAATCCAAACAGTGCATGGCCGAACACCTGGGGTTATGGCGGCAGCTGTCAATATGACTGGTGCACGTCGGAACTTCGGAATCCCCTTCTGCGCAGTAAAACTTCTAGTTAGCGTCGTGATATAGCTACCGAAACGACTTTAGCGTTTGGCAATTAAATCTGGCACAGTTTTTGCAACAGATTTAATTGCAGCGTGTTGCTCACCTCACCAGCCCATATTGGAAGACGCCGTAGGTTCTTGAGTTCCACTGGGCGGTGAAAAGTTCTGGTGTCGATCTCCTGTAAACTGACATTGCATTGCTGTGTGGGTACTGTACTACTGCGACCGAACTTGATTCGGAACTCGAATTCAGAATACTGATCATGATCATCTTATCGCCATCAGCGAACGTGTACAATCCAAAACTTAGAGCCTGGATTGGGAAGCCTGTTGGAATATTCCTAATTTCGGCAGGTATCCATTGCGGATCCAGTTGAACGTATGTCCTTATTCGACCCGCGTGCATATGATATGTCACGAGAGAGTGCAACTTCGCACCAGGTGTTGCGAAAACTGAATCTGCCCAATGGTCCAGCTTAGTCAAACCAATTAGCCGTTGTACTCGCACCCTGTTTCCGTACCGCCCGCACGCTCTGGCAGTCAAAGTAAACCAAGCCGTGTGCGGGACTAATGTGACAATCATCAGACCCACGACTGGCCCATTGACCAGACGAATGCCTGATCGATATGACGCCACTACCGAAAAGACCAGCAATATAGGCATCAACAACACAGATGTAACTATGAGAACAAAATCCAAGAGGTAAAAGATCGGCCAGCCTACGATCGGCCATATGGCAGCGACTGCGAGACGAGAGACCAATACTATTAATCCCAGCGTCATCCATCTATAATAGGCTTTTCTAAATTGCATCGCTCTTTCACCGTTCGTTTGAGGTTCGTCAAGCGGCCCATTCAATTTCATTTCGGGTACGCACACGATATGAAAAACGGATAATGATCGACCCATCGTACTAGAAAATGAGGCTGCGAGGCGAATGGGCACTTCAATGGACAGACCGTGTTTTCCCACCGCACTCTAGCGCCGGTTGGCCAGCAGCTAGCTCAGCCACCCATCCTTGCAATTCGCGCAGTTGTTTCTTAACCGAATTGGGCCGATTACTTGCTAGTGACATTACGCCGTACATGAGGTACTCAACCACAGGAAGCGCCGACGGAGCTACACGACCCAGAGGGAACAGAATCTTGAGGCACTCTAAAAGTGTGTCAACGGAATTATACCGATTAGCTGCAAGTCTAGTTATTTTCGTTAACAGTTCCTGAACCTCCGGGTCGGCCGGATCACGCCTACAAACGACCAAAAGAAGAAGAGACAGTGCGTCGATTACCAGCAATGGGCCACGCGTATGGTCGTTACTAAATCGTTCCGATATGAATTTGACATGAAGCTCTGCATAGGCATATGCCTTATCGTAAAGACCAAGGTGAAGTAACCCGTGTGAGATTTCGGAATACAGCGCGTCCTCATCTTCCACCCTAATCCTTTCGATTTTAGCTAGTACACCTAACGCAGAATCGCGGTCGGATAAGTAAGTATATGCATCGAATAGATGAACAAGGCACATGTAACAGTCGTACGATGTGTCCGTGCTTTCGAATGTCGATACGTAGGCCAGGGTGTCGTCCAGGTACCTATCCAGGCCCAAAACAAATATATTATCTCGTCGTTGTTTCTCGACCATTAAGTTGTAGGTAGTGCATTCATCAATTTTGGACATGGCTTTGTCATCGTCCTTCCATCGATCATCCTATTGGAATTGACCACGTTGCTTGGACCGCTTTCTGGCACGGGACCCAGGAGAACTCTGCAAAGTCACCTTTGCACCGATGGTCGCAGTTCCAGTGCTCGCATGAGACCTTTTCAATGCATTTGAGGTAACTATCGCGGCAAAACTTGTGGCAACAGACCCCCCAATATCCGCCGCAACATAAGGGACCACTACATTCGGAGCAGGCTGCATTGCAAGCGCCCCATTTTGCGAGGCACATCGCACCGTCAGTTGGACTGCGCCCGTTGAATACACTGAGCGGCAATCCGCTTGGACTGAATGCATCGCCCACTAGGCAAAACACACATGCACCGCAGGCGATGCCACAGCCGAATTTCACCCACGCGGGAAGATTTCTCCACACGTCAAGCAGGCACCTTGCCCAGCATTTCAGATCCAGCTTACAACTGCGACAGACTAGGAACGCGTCGATCAGGCAGGCCGAGCAGGGTACGCAAGGGATTGCGCAAATCGGAATGTCCAACCCATCCAGGAGGTGGACCTTCCCGTTGGGCTTATTTTGCCCGTAGGCAAAGGGATTACTCCCTCTTTGACGGTTAGCCGCCTGCGCGTTCAGCCACCGGCCTGTGCCCACCGCCAGCCAGCGGGCGCGCACGTACTGCACGGCGGCGAGGTCGCGGTAGTAGCCGTACTCGCCTACGTACCGGTAGGCGTTGGTGCTGCCGTGGCGTTCGGGTAAGGTTGGTGTTACCAATTGGTTGTGGGGGGCCCCGGTAGATGCAGCCTCGTAATGTTTCATCGCGTAATATATCAGATTAGACCTATCAGAGCGCTGTGCAATCATGTCATGCTAAGGCACATCGCGAGCCCACTTGTAATTAACTTACTGCACCAGGTAACTACCCATGCTGGTAGACCAAACTTGGTACCATGCACTCCCCCCTTCGGGCACCTGCCACCTTGTGCCATTTTGGTAAATCACTAACCCCTGGCTTCTGGGTCTCCCAAACAGGATATTGATAATTATATATGGCTTACGGTGAACGGGGTGCCAAACGCTAACCGGTGCCTCGCCACTGGTGATTATCAATCGTTGTACGCGTAGAGGAAGTTGCCGCAGATCAACTTTGTGCATCTCGGGACCATCGTTGTTTTCCACTGACAATGGCAGTGCGGAAAATGGTTTCGACATGTAGCTGTCTGCCCAACGCTGCAACGCGGATATGCCGTAGACGCGATCTACACGCTGTCGTAAACCGAGATCCGCTGCGCGATAGTCAAGGTGAAACATGAAATAGGGCAGTGGTAGGAGCAATGCGCATACTCCAACCAGCCTACGGGATGGACTATGCAGGCGCCACACACTGGGACCGTTTCTCCATAGTGACCAGGTGATTGCAAACAGTAATACTGGCGACCCAAACAAGCTGACTAGCAAACCTTCGACATTGCCAGTTCGACCGTAGCTGTAATTACCAATGCACGAAGTTATCTCTATGGCAACGAGGATTAGTTGCGAAATGCAGATTATCCAAGCCGAATTAAAAAACGGCAATCGCAATCTAGCGCGTTTTAGTGAATTCATCATTTGATACAGTTCACAAAGAAAAATGGGGCGCCATCTGGTTGCCACCTTACATCAAAGTTGAGACATAGTAACACAGTTGGTTAAGTTGCGCAACGTAGAATAACGATTAGCTCGAATTTGGTTCGCTTAAGCAGACCAAACGCACGGCAGATGCAGGTTCTTTCAGGGCGAATTTTACCTGCGATCGGAATCAGCTGACGCTCGGAAATAGGCTGGCACATGACAAGCAATCGGACGCGCTAATGCTGCCATCACAACTGCACGATATGTTATCGGTACCAATTCGGAGGATTGGTCGGTGTGATCAACTACGACGACGGATATGATCCATCATGAATCAACAAATGCGAGTGTTTGGAAGCACGGTCGTACCTATATATGTCGGTGCCATCTATGTTGGTGCCGTAAAACAAATATCGGCTATTCTGAATGTCCCACGAAACGCTGCAGGCGTTCGTCACCTCTGGGCACACGCTTGTCTGACCGATTCCCGTGATATCCCCATCGCTATCCCTGATGAACTTGGAGATGTACAACCGAGAAAACCCGCTGCCGCCAAGGCGGGAAACGACGTACGCGATAGATTTGTGGTCCGGGCTGATCGTTGCTGCTATTGCGCCTTCGTTATCCCTAGAGCCGTGCCAATTTGGGTCATCGAATGATGCCACGGCAGCAATGCGAGAGATATCCCATTCCCACCCGTTCCACCCGTTAATGGGACGACGGTCACCGCGGGCAGCAAGCCAGATATCCCCATTCCTAATAAACGTCATTAGACTACCATCGGGCGAGAAGCTAGCGCCTAACTGCGAGGAGAACGCAAACACTGCCCCCTGCTCCCATGGCGGGATAGCCATATAAACGTGATTAGTCGAAATTGGCACCCAGTATATGCTAGTCGTCAAGTACTGATGAACAGCATTATCGCCAATTAGGTGCCCGCTAAATCCACTATCTCGAGAGAAAACGATGGCATGCCCAATCGGATCCCATGACAGTGACCGAACGTCGCTGTCGACATGTTTCCCTTTGGCGAATTTTGTGAGCTTAATAGTTGAACCTGAAAATAGGTTCTCAATGTACACATTGCCGTAGCGGGCAAAACCAATTTTATCACCAGACCCCAGCCAAATCGGTAGTGCACCACATTTGCATACAACACGAAGAAGACCGCTTTTTGGGACCCTGAGCCAGATATGGTTGTTGCGAACGAAAAGCATCCCGCGGGGAACACTGCGGTCGCCATGAGCGCCAGTCATTACGAGCAAAAGTACTGCGGTTACGGCGATTGTACAACGTGACACGCCAGTGGATATCCTTGGCCGAACTTTCACATTCATTTCGTTCCACCTAATCAAGACTGTAGGACTTTCTTACCGCTTAAGCACCTAAGGCAATGCCAGCCGCTGTCGAACTTGCGGCAGAATTCAGGTGTACCCCATACATCTATCCAACATCCAGGACGCTCAGTCGGTCCCGATAACCGAAACGAGCCACAATCGCATATCTTTCACTGGTGAAACAGGAACCCGTCGCGTTGCTGTATTAGAAGACTGCGGCCGTCCCGGCAACTAGGGGTCCCGTATATAGGGCAAAATGTAGCGCATATCCCGGACTTGCCGTGCTTTGGGCAACCATAGCGTCCACCGTAGCTAATCGAATGGTCCGAAAAGCACGTAACGTAACACGGCCTGCCGTACCTACATACAAAGCCAGGAGGGAGGAACGGCGGAGCTTTTCAATGGCACTTTTTGCCGTGACAACCGCAGATACAATGACGACCTAGTCCGCTCGGGTTCCGCCTAGCCACCGGTTCATTGCCTACATAGCGGTAGAGGTTGAAGTCGCCAGCCTCGAAGCGCAGCGGGTCCTCGCTCATCCACCGGCCTGTGCCCACCGCCAGCCAGCGGGCGCGCACGTACTGCAGGGCGGCGCTGTCGCGGTAGTAGCCGTATTCGCCTACGTACCGGTAGGCGTTGGTGCTGCCGTTACCGCCTTGCCACGCGTTGCCAAAAGCCCGGTAGGCGTACGCGTCAGTGACCAGGCCGGCTGGGTTGGTGAGCAGTCGCGTGCATGCGGTTGCGCTTTGCGGTTGCGCGTCGGTGGTAGAGTCAGGTTGTGCTGCGGCCGTCATAGCCTATGCCTCATGACGATGGCTGATGCGTTGCTTACCGAAACCTGCGAAATGAACGTTGCGCTCTTAGTACATCTTAACACTGTTTTGTCAGTTGCGCACCGGTTTTTGTGTAACTCTAATCGACGTCTGGTGCAACACGGGTGATCGCACCGCCTTACTCGACGTATTCCAAGTGAGGCGACAACCCATTGCACCCTGACACCTACAGCCCTAGGGTATTGTTAATCCCACGAGCTTGGTTTCGATGGAGATAATCATGCTACCACCCATAATCTTAGAGGGATGCTCATACGTCGGTACCGGCGCGAATTGGCTTGGACGACCAGCGGAAAATCCTAAATTAGCTGCCCAAAAGTCCTTTATCAGGGTAATAGCGTCAATTCGTACACAGTGCCATGGAAAACGTCATAGAAATAAAGGCTCCGGCTAGACTTCCATCCTAATAGATTGTGGTAATAGTGCTTGCGATTTCCAAATGTAACCTGTTGACATATCGACGTTCTAGTGTTGAAAATCCATATTCCACAACCTTCTGACGGGTAGGGGTTCAGACGGTCGAATGCGAGTAAGTGTCCGTCTGGGGAGGGGACGACAAGCATCGGCTGCTCGTGCCCACTGTGGTTTGTAATTTCACGGTAAACTCTCGACACACGCAGCGTTTGAAGATTTAGTCGGCGAATAGTAAAAACGCCCGGGTCATCGGTTAATTCAAAAAGATACAGGGATGTATCGCAAATATATGCTGACGCACTGCTCTTTGTCTTGTGATAGATTTCTCGATACAGGCGAGACGCTGCAGATAGATAACCGACAGTGAACCCATTGAAGTTCCCAGGCTCATTAGCTCGCCCATTTAACAACAAAATGAGACGCCGCGTATGCTGATCCCAAAACATTTCCATGCCGTTTCGACCGGCTGTTGGCAACCCCTCAATTGGCCCCAGATTCTGCCAATCCCTTGTGTAGATCCAAAAATGCCGCCGATTGTCCTTTACACCAACTGCGTAAACGAGGTTGACACCGCCCATAGCTATTGCCCGCCAACAAGTGTACATCCTGCTACCCATGAGGCGAGCGGGTACCGGCCGTTTGATCACTGTATTAGGAAATGCGGGTAAAAACTTTTTGGGGATGCTGTCCTCATTGTACTGGCCCATCGCCCGGAGGCGAAATGCGGTATGAACTACTACTGCTTTGCTTCTCACAGTCGCTTTAGGAAGATGCAGCCCGCACGAGGCAAGCAGCATCATTGTGTATATCCTAAGTATACAGCGCTTCAAAATCTTTGAGGGCATTGTAATGGTCCTGAAAATCAGATTCGCAGCCTAAGTCCTGCGACTGCCTTGCGAGCCGTACATTTGCCGGCGGTACCCATAATCTCGAGGCAATCCAACCTTCGATCCTTGGAATATCCTTGCTTGTTCGTGAACCGATACAGTGGTTATGAGAAAGCCGCTTAAACACGGCAAATGAGGAACCGCTAAGCGAAACCCAGTCATTGGGCGCCTTGTTCCAAAACCGCTGGCAATTGCTAGATCTTTTAAATCTAGACCACACATTGTAACTTCCACCAGACAAGGGGTTGATATAACACCATTCACAACCATAAGGTAAGCCACCGCATCCGCCATGTCCAGATGTATATAACCCAGCTAATTCTGGTGCAACGTTGGATGCACGAAGAGCATTCCAGGATCTGCCCGCGACCGAAGCCTCATATTTTCCCTTTTTGTTGATCGTGGCCACAGCATCAACCACGGCTAGAAAAATAAGTCGATAAAATGGGCTGTCGCCAATCCAGAAGATAACTTGGGGCTTTTTGCATTGGGGCCACAATCCGCTCGGGTCCTGTCTAGCCACCGGCTCGTTACCCACATAACGGTAGAGGTTGAAGTCGTCGGCCTCGAAGCGCAGCGGGTCCTCGCTCATCCACCGGCCTGTGCCCACCGCCAGCCAACGGGCGCGCACGTACTTAGGCGGCGCTGTCGCGGTAGTAGCCGTACTCGCCTACGTACCGGTAGGCGTTGGTGCTGGCTTGCCAGCGGGACTGACAGGGCGTGAGCTAGCCAAGCAGCTCCGGCCAACTACTTACGTCTAACACTCGCTCTATGAGGCTCTCTATACGGCTCAAATCATCTATTGAACTGATTTGTGAGTGAATACCACTGCCAGCGGCACCAAATCGCCGCTCGCCTAGCCTTATCAGTAATTTGCGACCCTCTTCCAGGCCACCTTCTGCTCTGCCTTCTGCTTTGCCTTCTGCTTTGCCTTCTGCTTTGCCTTCTGCTTTGCCTTCTGCTTTACCCCTGGCCGTTCCCTCGGCTATGCCTTCCGCTTTACCTTCTCGCCGACCTACAAGTTTGCCC
>DAIDKH010000110.1 GCA_027450145.1 Chthonomonadaceae bacterium
TATGGTGCGGCATTAAAGACCTCGACAGATTGGACGACACTAAAGGCCGAGTGGACAAACCTAAAAATCGGCAACGGGCAATCGGTTGCCGCCAACGATGCAGCTTATAACAAATTCCTCAACGATCTCGTTGCATTTTGCACTACGGTGGGCAACAACTCTAACCTAATACTCGATCCCCAAATTGACAGCTACTACGTGATGGACAGTGTACTTACCCAGCTGCCACAGGCGGACGTAAACCTTGCGCAGGCAGCAGAACAGACGGCTGCAATAGAGCGGACACATCATCTCGCAAACGTCCAGAAGACAAGCATGGCGGTACTTATGGGGCAGTTTGACCTCCCTGTATCCACGCTTCAATCAGATCTGCAAATGGCAGCTAAAGTCAATCCAACAATCAACTCACAACTTTCGGCCACGGCGACCGATTTTGCAAACAAGGCAAGTGCTACCTCAAAACTGCTCAATCAGCTTGCAACAGGAGCGTACACCGTAGAGACATTCTCCACGGCTAATCACAGTGCTGAAAGTGCGTTGACTGCTGGGTATGCCTACAGGGACGACGCCACCAAAGTGTTAGACGGACTACTTGCCCAGCGCATAGAGGGCTTCACATCCCGCCGAAATGCTGTAAACCTTGCGATGGCGCTGTTTGTCGCGCTTGCTGCATACTGCTTCACAGGATTTTACCTTTCCAGCGTTGGCGGCATTGCCCTCGTTCTAAAGACAGCCCGTGAAATCGCAGGGGGAACATTTCAGGGCAACGTAAATATTTCCATGCGTGACGAGGTGGGTGCGCTTGCACGAACTGAACTAAAAGCAATGGCCGAAAATGCTGCAAACCTGCGAAGCGTAGCGGAAGCCGCGGGAAGTATTGCCGACGGCAACCTCGACGTAGAAGTAATGGTTCGCGATGACCGAGACATTATCGGCACGCAGTTTAACAGGATGCTGATCAATTTACGACTGCTCATTGACGGTTTTACAACGAACATTGATGACGTAGCCCGCTCATCAAACAATCTCTCACAGCACAGTGCCGCATCGGACGCAGAGGCACGCAGCATTGCCGAGGCAATTGGGAGGGTCACCGTAAGCGCGGATGTGACCGCACGGGGTAGCCGCGAGATGGCGCAGGCGAGCGACCAACAGGCTCGTTCGGTAACCCAGGCATCGGAAGCGATGCACGAACTCGTGCAGGTGATCCACCGGCTGCGTGACATAACGAAACAGCAGAGTGCGGAGGCGCAACAGGCGCAACAAAACGTCCGGGAGACGTCTAGCACTATTCGCACGGTTGCTGAAGCCGCGGGTGAGATGACGGAGTTGTCTAAAAACGCAGCAGACGTGGCAGTTACCGGGGGTAAAGCGGTAGAACAGACTATTTCGAGCATGCAGCGCATTGGCGAGCTAGTTATATCTTCCTCCAAACTCATTGTGGGTCTGGGTGAAACAGGCAAGGAGATTGGCGGTATCGTAGAAACGATTAGTCAGATATCCGAACAGACGAACCTCCTCGCGCTTAACGCAGCCATTGAGGCGGCACGAGCTGGTGAGCATGGTAAAGGCTTTGCCGTTGTTGCCGACGAGGTACGAAAGCTGGCAGAACGGGCAGCGAGGGCCACCACCGAGATTAGCGGTCTTATTGGCAGGGTACAGCAGGAGGTAACCCACTCCATTGCATCCATGGAATCGAGCCGCCAGGAAGTAGAAACCGGCGCAAAACTGAGCAGTGAAGCGGGTCAGGCCTTGTCGGAAATCTTGTTGGGTGTCCAGACGGTATCCCAGAGAGTAAAGGAAGTACACTCCCGTGCCACAGAGATGACAAAATCTGCTGACGCAGTACTCACCACAGTGGAGTCCATCCTCGTTGGAGCAAACGAGAGTGCCAACGCGGCAGACACAATGACTACACAGGCAGAACGTGTACAGAGCGCAGTTACCTCTGCCGCAGCCACCAGTGAGGAGACTGCAGCCGTAGCACAGGAGATTAGCGCATCGGCTGCCGACGTTTCGCGCAGTGCGCAGCAGGTATCCGAGGCTATTACTACCTTGAACGGGATAATCGAGAAAGTAAGCACGGAAGGCGAAGTGATGAAGAACGGCGCCCACAGGGTAACCGCATTGCTAGAGCCCTTTACGCAGACCGCCGTATCGATGAACGCGGGAGCTGCCGAAGGGCGCACGTACCGCGAACCAACCAGGGCAGAGCGCAAGGCGGCCTAACTGCCACGAACGTGGAGAGGCGGGGCTGCGTCCGTACCAGCCTCTCTCCGTTTTCCAGCTCGGTTTCTTGACAGGGAGTCACCGCGAGAGTATAATAACCTGAGAAGTGATGGCGGTTGGCTCAGGGGTAGAGCGCTTCCTTGACACGGAAGAGGTCACTGGTTCAAATCCAGTACCGCCAATTTTTCAGCTTGCATCAAGAACTATTTGCTTTAAGCGACCGACACTAAAGACATTGGTTCGTGCCCTGTTCTAGCCACGGACAGCAATACTTAGAAGCTTAGTGCAATCATGTTCGAGAACGTTTCCATTCTGCCACAGCCGTGATCTCAACGGATAATTTAAACCTACGACATTATGTAGCGTTAATTACCGCCTCCAAAACCCCCAAGTCATTGTCCGCTGTTTTTTACTTCTAACACGGAGTAATTGCGATGGGACTCACGTGCCGTTGCAAAGTAGTGTTGATCATCGTTAGAATACGTAGAGGTGCTTCACCGTCAGTACTACCGTAGGGAACGGTCGCAAACAGCCATGCGATCTCGTAATAGCATCTCAACAACGGTAGATTTTCCACTGTGGGGTGCTCCCATGCCTTAGTTCACTTCTTATTCGTGCGCTGGCAGGTCACCTAATGCACTCCAAAGCCGTGATGAAGCATTATTCTTTAACGATGGCCGGAGCTCAGAAGCCCTGCACCCTGCTACCACTGACGCGCCGTCATGGGTTCCAGTAAGATCAATGATCCTCAGTTAACATTGGGACAGTCGCCCTTGATTATGCGGCCTCTTACCTGCTAAAATATAGCAGACAATTTGCGTGAGTGCAAAAACTCTAAATTTTGAATTGTACAAACGGCGCTTGCGGCAGATATGGTTGCTCCGCTGCGCACAACGGGAGGACTTGAGCGCAGCATGGCTATTGGAAAAGTAGTCCAGGTGCAGGGACCTGTGGTGGATTTAGGCTTTGAACCGGGCCAATTGCCCACCATTAATAACGCGGTAGTCGTACGAGAGCCGTCCCGCGGTATTAATCTCACCCTGGAAGTCGCTTCTCACCTTGGCAATGATGTTGTTCGATGCATAGCCATGTCGAGTACCGATGGTCTCGTGCGTGGAATGTCCGCAGAAGATACGGGAACTCCAATTGCTGTTCCTGTAGGCCGAGGCACCCTGGGAAGAGTTCTCAACCTGTTAGGCGAGCCCATTGACGAGAAGGGTGCGATTAACAGCAGCGAGCGCTGGGCCATTCACCGAGAGCCACCGCCGTTCGCAGAACTCAACAGTGCCCAAGAAGTACTTGAGACAGGACTAAAGGTTGTAGACCTGCTTACGCCCTTCCTTAAGGGAGGGAAAATCGGACTCTTTGGTGGTGCGGGACTTGGCAAAACAGTACTTATTCAGGAACTCATCACCAATATTGCAACAGAGCACGGTGGCTTTTCCGTGTTCGCCGGCGTTGGTGAGCGTACCCGCGAGGGAAATGACCTCTGGCTTGAAATGAGCGAGTCTGGTGTTATCGACAAGACCGCCATGATATTCGGACAGATGAACGAGCCACCTGGAGCGCGCCTGCGAGTTGCACTCTCCGCACTAACCGTTGCGGAGTATTTCCGTGAACAGGAAGGGCAGGACGTTCTTCTGTTCGTCGACAACATCTTCCGCTTTGTTCAGGCAGGTGCAGAGGTATCCGCTCTCCTAGGTCGTATCCCCAGTGCAGTAGGCTATCAGCCGACTCTCGCCACTGAGATGGGTGCGTTGCAAGAGCGAATTACATCCACCAAGAAGGGTTCGGTTACTTCGGTTCAAGCTATTTACGTTCCTGCTGACGACCCCACGGACCCGGCTCCGGCTACCACGTTTGCTCACCTGGATGCTTATGTTTACCTTGAGCGCCGCGTAGCAGAAAAGGGTATTTACCCCGCAGTCGATCCGCTCGCTTCTACATCCCGCATTCTGCAGCCGCATGTCGTTGGTGAGGAGCACTATGCCGTTGCGCGAGGTGTTCAACAGATTCAGCAGCGTTACAAAGAACTCCAGGACATCATTGCCATCCTGGGTATCGATGAGCTGTCGGATGATGATAAATTGGTGGTTGCGCGAGCGCGACGCATTGAGCGCTTCCTCAGCCAGCCGTTCCACGTTGCAGAACAGTTCACGGGTATTCCGGGTAAATATGTGCCCTTGAAAGAGACGGTTCGGTCCTTTAAAGAGGTCATTGAAGGCAAATATGATGACCTGCCCGAGCAGGCCTTCTACAACGTCGGCACCATAGAAGAGGCCGTCGAAAAGGCCAAGACCCTGCAGTCCTGATCGGAGAGAAATCATGCCCACGTTTAACCTGGAGCTTGTGACTCCCGCTCGTGTACTCTTTGAGGGCGAGGTAGAATCCATCCGTGCCCCTGGAGTCGAAGGTTCGCTTGGTCTGTTGGCTGGTCACGCGCCGCTGCTCACTGAATTGAAAATCGGGCTGATAAAGCTCGTGCTTCCAAGCGGTGCGCAGGAGTTTGTCGCCTGCAGTGGTGGCTTTATGGAGGTTACCTCCCAAAAGACAATCATACTGGCGGATGCGGCGGAAATGGCAGCAGACATTGATGTGGAACGAGCACGCAAGGCTCTTCAGCTCGCTGAAACGGCGTTAGGTACAGTGGAACCTTCTGGTATCGCGGACGTCAAGTTGCAGATGGAGCGCGCCAAGAACCGCATCAACGTAGCTCAAATGCGCATTTAATTCGGTGGAACCCTCTGCGCGGCTGGTAGAGATTTTCTCGTCCATCCAAGGCGAGGGAGTACTAGTGGGGCAGCGACAGGTATTCGTAAGATTTTACGGATGTAACCTTCGCTGCTCTTACTGTGACAGCCCTGAAACCTTAAAGGAGACGCCGCTCCCAAGCTGGTGTCGAGTTGAGTTTCCCCCTTGCAGCCTGCAGTTTCATAGTATCCCAAATCCAGTGCACGCCTCGATACTAACAAACACCGTCGAGAAGTATTTAGCGCAGCCGCATCATTCCATAGCAATCACTGGCGGTGAACCCTTGTTGCACGTACGGTTCCTGGAGACGTGGCTGCCCACTATACGGTCGCTGCATCTGCCGATCTTTCTGGAAACCAACGGCTTGTTGCCCAATCACCTCAGGCAAATAGCAGCTCACTTGAATTATATCTCGATGGATTACAAGGCGCCATCCGATACGGGTGCCGACCGCCAAACGACGATAGAACGACATCTGGAATTCCTTGCGGTAGCAAGAGAATTTTGCGTCGCTACCTACGTGAAGCTCGTCGTCACGGAAGCCACAGTCCAACAGGACGTCGACGACGCAGTTTCAGCTATCTCCAGCCAATCGTTGGAAATTCCGTTGATACTTCAGCCGGTAACTCCGGTTCATAGCCACGACAAAACAGTACCTGTAACTAAGCTGCTTGACCTTCAAGCACGTGCGGCCACCGTTCTAAAGGACGTGCGTATTATTCCTCAGACTCATAAGATGCTCCAGATATTGTAGGTTCGGGAGGCCGCAATGCTAAAGTTGTCGGTTCACAACGATTTGGATTTTCCTCGAGGCGGGTTGATTAGCTGCGAGGTACCAAGTGAGAACTTTCACCTAGCCGACGGGAACCGTCCAATGGTCTCCCAACCTGACTCAACGTCCGGTATCACCAGGCTTTATGCTGTTGCTGGCGTCATTGGGCCAAATGGAACCAAAGAACTTACAGTCTATCCTGGCAAATATAGCGCGGCCCAACGCGTTTTCGGCAGTGCGGGCCACCTTCAATCGCCGGATTATGCCATCAATGCGAATAGTTTGGTTCGTGGAATAGACACGTTGAATTTGCGCGAATTCGACACTACCGTCGATTATCGCAACTTCCCCCACGGTATGTGTGGTCTTGCTGCCGTAATCGGGAACAATTCTCAATTGCAGGGAAGTGAATTCGCGCTAGGCAACAATGGTCCAGTATGGGCCATGCTGCAGGGATCGGCTCTGTACACCAACGGGGCGCCGTCAAGCATAGCAGCCACAATAAGGGTGTACGGCGGCTTACCGACGATTGAACTCGAATACCGGGTGGAACCTCCCACCAACGACCTCTTTATTGCCCTACCCGGTGAACAGGTAGCCGTTGCGGATTTGCGTTCACAAGGTGACGCTCGTGGCAAGGGGTATGCACTGGCAGCGGGTGATGAACTAGTCTGGTGGGTTTCAATAACCGGCGACGACGACACTGTAATAACACCACATTTGCTCATGGAGCCGTTGAACGCTACTTACACAGCGCTGAGGATATGCCCAATTCTAGCCGCTAACCACTCAATTACCGCGATGGAACATTGGTGCGCAATGCAGTTGAGCCCCCTGAGAGTCGAAGTGCAGAGATGAGAACGAATTGAGTCGCCTGCCACTTTAGGTTTAATGGGGCAGGCGACTATATGTCCGGTTGCGATATTACAAACCGTGGCCTATCTAGCCAAGCGGACACGCGCGGGGTACTAATTCCGGCGGCGACGCAATGCAAGCAGGCCGCCAATACTAGACATCCCCACCAGAGCGGCTACCGATGATGCCTCGGGCACCGGCGGAGTGCCGGCAACGTTGATAGTGTAGTTCTGGCTAATATCCTGAAGCGCCGCACCGGTGTTGAGCGAAGTATTTCCTGCAATGGTCAATGTGCCGTTGAATGTGCGACCGGCATCTGCCGCGGCCGGTGTAAAGTTAATGGCATTTGCGAGAACACTGTCACCTGGCGTACCTGCAGCATTAAGCGTTACGTTTGAGAAATTGAGCAGCGCACCTGAGTCATCAAATAGGCCGGCGGGGGTCGGACTGATACTGTCGCTCGCATTTCCAGTGAGCGCTCCCTGCGTTGTATCAAGATTAAGGACCTGGGCGTCGATTTGCAGGAGCTGGCCAACATTGATTGTGAAGGTATTTGTCGGTGTGTTAGTCCCGTGAAGGAAAAGACTGAGTGCTAGATCTGCATGAGCCGCTACTGGTGAACACAGTGCACAGAATGCTACAAGAGCCGTGGCAGGAACGATACGATTAAGACGTAACATTTTAATAAAATCCTTTCAAAAACCCTGCAATTACTTAATACAAGCGCGTGTGAGTGAGGTGCTGGTACGGTCGGGTGGCTGTCATAAATTTTCTGTTCGCCCACCTTATGGTACGCTGAAACGAACTTACGCACTCAATTAAAATGCTTGCATAAACTATGCCAACAGTCGATCTATTATCAAGCTATTTGAAATTAAAAGCAGCAATCAATTAGCTAGCAGTTATTCCGCGCGATTTTTCGAGGTTTTGTCTAAGTAGATTACTTGGCCGTATGCCGGATTACCGAGCACAATTACAGCACACATCATGGTACGCCCAGAGACATAATGCTTACATAGCAGCGCTTCCGGAGGCAGATTGTAACACGATAGGTGGTAAAGCAAAAAACTACCCGAAGATTGTGATCCTCGGGTAGTTTCTGCGACTGCAAACAGTATACTGCTTATTTGCGACGGCGGCGCATTGCGAGAATACCACCCAAACTGGTCATGCCAAGTAGCCCAACGAATGAGGAGGCTTCTGGCACAGGCGGCGCACCGTTGACATTTATCGTAAAGTTCTGGCTGACGTCTTGCAATGGATTTCCACTAGCATCGGTGTTTCCCGTAATGCTAATGGTACCGGTGAACGATTGTCCGGCGTCGGCTGCTGAAGGCGTAAAGTTAAGTGCATTGGCCACCAGGTTGTCACCGGTGGAACCGCTGGGGTTCAGGGTGATGGCGGTGAAATTGTTAAATAAGCCGGAGTCGTCG
>DAIDKH010000111.1 GCA_027450145.1 Chthonomonadaceae bacterium
GCGCCTGAGCGCCAGGGGGATTTGTGGTCATGCCAATGAAGCTTCCTTAAGCTATGATCCCCCATTGACGCATACAATCGCCTAAGTAACCACCATCTGCGTGTAGGTTGCTGTTGGCAATAGAATGTTATGCCGAAAGTCTGCAGCAGGTGGTTTCTCAAAAAATTTGTCGAATTTGTTAACGAAGCCGCCAAAACCCCTCGCTTGCTACGATTATTACTAGTGAGTCTTGTGGTGCGGTGATTACCCATTCGCACAGTTCGCTTAGGCTCGAAGACTGCTTGGAGAGGAGGTAACGCATGAGCGACAAGGTAATACCGAATGCTGGTACAACGGTCACGATTGTTGATACCATTTTTGAACTACTTGCAGAGGATGGGTACAGGCCCACGATGATTAAGGAGTGGCTGCCCAAGACTAAAGCATTCTATTTCCAGGATGGAGGCTACACGTTTGAGGTAGTGACTAGTGTGGAGGAGCCTGATTACGTGGCCTTTTCAATCCGGCGGTTCTGTGAATTCGAAAGTGCTGCGGACAGGGCAAAACTGATTGCCGCTGCAACGAAGGTGAATAGTTCAATTAAATGCGTGAAGGTGGCCGTCGACGATGAGGCCAAGAACGTTGATGCTTACGTGCAGATGTTCTGCAATCCATTGGAGATCAGTGGGCACGTTGTTGGACGAATAGTAAGCATTCTGGCCTCTGCGGCCAATGACGTGAGAACAGCAATTCGGTCGCAGTAGGCCGATTCAACGTGCGGTGCCAGCACTAACAGTCGAGTTATGCCATACGGCAGGCTTGCAGAGTTTGGGTTGGTGTTGCAACCAACTTACTTAATTTCTGGTGAGTTGTGCCGCGCAATGGTAATGATACACAAAGTTCCTATTCGATAGGTAGGTAAAAGGAGGGAGATCATATGACAAGTTCTGAAGGCGTAAAATCCGCGGAGCCAGTAACCTCTGCCGAGGCGGTCTTCCATGCATTGGCGGATCTTGGTTACCGCCCAAAAATGCGAGATAACGCGGATACTAAAGAAGTATTCATTTTTGATTTTCGGGCAAGCGGGTACGGCGTGCGTGTCTACAGCCCAATGGACGATAAAGACTTCGTTCAGATTGCCATTTATAGCTGCTACCGTTATGGAAGTGACGATGAGAGAGTTCGGGCTGATCAGCACTGTAACGCTCTGACGAGGGACGTCAAGATGGCGAAAGTGATAGTCGATTACGATCATAACGACGTGGACGTCATCGTTGAGATGTTTGCCGATAGGTGTCATCTGCAGCAAGCGCACGTTGATCGAATGGTTGATATTGCCGTTTACTGTGCAGATGAGATACGCCGCAGAATGCAAAGCGCGTAATCAGGGCGTGTGTTCGTTAGGATAGTCAACGACATTATCGGATCGTATAAACCTGCCCTCACCCATATGGCCGACTGCAATGGGTGAGGGATCATACCGGTCTCACACCATTCGTGGCATATTTTGCAATAACCTGTCCGGCGCCGATGGTATGCCATGCTGATTATCGCCCAAATTGGTTGGCACAAGGTAGTTTCCCCAACACTCTATTAGGCAAATTATTTATTTTCTGCCGCATAAAGATTATTAGAAGGATTACGTATTCACTGGGTCTAACAATTGGGTAGCGTAGCCTGCTTACAGTAGCAGCTACCTTAATAATCAGTAAGGACCAACCGATGGCCGACCCAAACAAGATTGGTGTAGCTCTCTTATCGTTTGCGCATGTTCACGCAGACGGGTATGCTCAACAAGCTGCGAACATTTCTGACCTAGAAATTGTAGCAATTTGGGACGAGGACCCGCAGCGGGGTAGAGAAAAAGCCGAGCAGCGCGGTGTTGCTTTCTACGATGACCTCAACACCGTACTTGCACTTCCCGAAGTGCAGGCGGTTATCTGCAGTGCGCCTACTTCCATGCACAGGGAGATCCTCATAGCGGCTGCGCAGGCAGGAAAACACATTTTCACTGAAAAATCTCTCACGATAACGATAGAGGATGCTACGGATGTAATGCGCGCGGTGGAGGATGCAGGCATCAAATTCATGATCTCGCTTCCTTCGCGCGTTCGCCCGGAAATACTATTCGCAAAACAGGTGCTGAACGATGGACTACTGGGCCAGGTGACCACCATGCGGGCGCGCATTGCTCACATGGCCGCCTTAGACCACTGGTTTCATGACGGATCTGCCTGGTTTGCGGACGAGAAAATGTCTGGTGGTGGGGCATTCTTCGACCTGGGGTGTCATCGTGTGGACGTGATGCGCTGGTTCCTTGGTGAGCCGGTAACCGTGGTGGCTGTAAAGCAGAACACCACGGAGGTGTACGACATAGATGACAATATGGCGGCAATCGTCCGGTTTAGAAGCGGCGCTCTCGGCATCCTGGATGTCTCGTGGGTTCACCGCCATGGCCCAAATCCACTCGAAATCTACGGCACGGAAGGGTTCCTCTCCATTGATGCTTCACCAAATGGTCCGCGCATCCAACTGCAGAGCAACAGGGTAAATGCCGGGCATATGGAGGGATACATCATACCGACTAAACTGCCACCGGCACTTCCTTCGCTTATGGACCAATGGGTCTCTGCAATTAAGGACAATACCTCCTGCACGGTGAACATCTACGATGCCTGGGCATTGGTGCAGATGCTGGACAACTGTTATAAGGCAGCCCGCGAAGGTAGGGAAGTACAGTTTTGACGGAGGTTCCCGAAGCATGGGAACGGCTGTACGCTGTGGTGAGACAGATACCGCCCGGGAAGGTGCTTAGCTACGGTGAGCTGGCCCTCTCAGTGCCTGGTATCGCGTTAACCGCGCGGCAGGCGGGGCATATTATGCGCTACGCCCCGCCGCACGTACCATGGCACCGTGTCGTGGGTTGGAATGGCGCGTTCCCAACGGGCAAGCGCTCGCCCGAGATACGAGCCGAGCAGATTGCGCGCCTGCGCGCCGAGGGGACGCCGTTCATTTCGGATGATCCGCCGAGGTTGGATATGGCTTCAGCCGTGTGGATGGGCACACAGGAATAAGTTCGTAGCTGGTGCGGGGTATGAAGGCGGTCTGGTGAGGCACGGGCTCACCAGACCGCCTTCGCTACTACACGGTGACTATCAGTCTGTACTAGAGGAATTCTTAGCTGTTGAACTAGAATTACCATTCATTGACTTGTTCACCGGGTTATACACTTGCACTGGTTTCTTTGAGGTGCCATTGTCCACTTCTGCTGTGATACTGTTCACTGGGAATGTACCACCTGCGGGGTTGTCCTCCTGCGAGACATCCAGTACATCGTTATTGCCAAGAACAGTAGTTCCACCGTCGAGTATGACAGTAGGAAGGAGAGGTAGCAAGGCGCCGTGATCATCGTAGGCCTGAACCTGGTATGCCTGAGTGCCATTCGTTGTAGTTTGGGGCGTAATGGTCACTTTGGATATGGAGGCCAGTGGATATCCCGCAGGGGGCAGGGTTGCCAGGACAAAGGTGCCGCGCTGATTGGCTAGAAGAAAGTCAAAAGACTGTTGCTCGAGAGAGCTGTCCGGCGGCTGGATTGTAACAGCCACAGGACTATTGACCGAACCCGTTGGCAAACCGTTGACTGCGAAGAAGCCGTTGTTATCTGTTACAACTCGGTAGGTGAGGGGACTACCCCCCGGCGGTGTGGTGACGATAGTTACGACTGCATTCGGAACGATAGCGTGAGTGCCCGTCGCCTGCACTACCGTACCCTGAATAACCGAGCGGCCCGGTGGTATTGAGCCGCCAGTGAATCCTGCGAGACCGGCGCCACAACCATTTAACGCAAGTGCAGTCAGGGTAAGCATGCAGAACTTTATTAGTTGATTCATTCCACCGGCGTTTTTGTTTAAATGCAGCAATGTGTAACTCTCCGGCCCGCGGGCGGTCTATCTAATTCTCTGAACTCCACGCTACTAGCGGCGGCCAGCCCGTTTCTTCAAGAAAACCCTGTAAGTCGCTCTCTTTGTGCTGAGATGAAAGCGCAGTTACAAGCAACTTATACAATCGTAAAAATGCGTCGTTCTCCAGGACGGTGTCTACGATACCTGCCGTAATCAAGCCCTTACGGCCAGCCTCCACGATAGCAATCGCCCGTTGAAGCGCCGCCTGTTGACCAGACGCTCCTAATTGTTGTGTCCTGCACAGTGTCCACGTAGAATGCATCACCGCTTCGCAGTAGGACGTTGAATAGGCCATCTGCACAGCCTGTTCCAGGTCTTCGTTGGGTACGACCTCTCCCGCGGAGGTTCGCGCAGCATTCTGCAAGGAGGTCGCGAGGGCTACAAGGTGTCGTGCTCCCAGCTTGGTAGCGGTCACTAACATGCGGTCTGCGTGATCTCTCGCCGCTGCGTAGTCGCCGGTTGCTTCGCAAAGTGCGCTCAATCGTCCTCGAACCTCTGCTTCTGCGCGGTCTAACCGCATCGATCGCGCCACCGCCAGCGCCTGATTCGCGTGGTACAGCGCTTCCGTTTGCCGTTGCGCAATGCCGGTGTAGGCATCGGCAAGGCCCATTTGCGCGTACAACTCAGACAACCTGTCTCCGCGCGCCAGGGCGGCGGCAAAGGCGTCTTTAGCAAGATTCAATGCTGTCTCAAAGTCACCAATGCCCGCCTTAGTAATTGCCAACCAGCTATTTGCGAGTGTTTCCCGGCGTTGATCCTGCACAAATCGGGCCAACTGCGAAAGTGTCTCCAGCCCAGTTATCGCATCGGCCCAGCGAGCAGTATGAACATCGCACCAGGCGATGTTGAATCTGGCCTCCAGGAACTGGTCGGCGCTACCTTGCGCTTCGGATCTGGCAGCACAGTCTACGGCCAGTTTTCGGGCATCCTCGAAATCGCTTCCGTCCATATAGACGTTAGTTCTGTTCGCGTTTACATAAAGCAGTCCAATATTAGCTTCACTCTCCGATATAATTCCTGTTTCGGCGGCGTCTTCAAGCAGCAATGCCGCCTCATCAAACCGGTTCATTGCTTCCTTGTAGGCGCCTTCCTGTTCATCTAGCGCGCCAACTGCGAGAAGACCCCGCCATCTTACCGATGGTCCCTGGGAGTTTCCCGCTACCCACTGGAAATGTTCACGCGCAGCAGCGTTGAAGCCCTGGGATAGGAGCGCATTACCAAGATTTTGGCGGGCGGCAGCAAGCATTCGTGTGTCATTGGCCTGAACAGCGTGCTCTGTCGTGCGTTGAAATGCTGCAGCTGCACCGGGGTAGTCCCCAATGGCGAGGAGGGCATTACCGAGGCGTTCAAACGCCCGGCCCTGTTCGATTGCAGAACCGGCTTGTTGCGCCAACGACACAAGGCGTTCACTGGTAGCTACCAGTGCTTTGTGGTTGGGTGCAGAGGCCTGAGCGTCGGCTAATTCTTCTAGTGCCCTCAGGCTCTCCTGAATGCGTTGGGTGACGTCTAGCGACTCGGGTGCGCGCCCGGCCGGTTCCACCGAGGAAGGGTCGTCGCTGTAAAAGTGGGAAAGCTGCACACCGCATTTGGCAGCAATCTGTTGAAGACGATCTGGCTGAGCGAGAGTGCTACCCGATACATACTGATAAATCAATGCTCGGGAGCAGCCAATTTGTGCTGCAAGGTCTTCTATGGAGAGACCTGCTCGCTCCACTGCGCTCTGAATACGCAGCCCCTGTTCTCGGCGGCCCTGGCGGGTACTTAAGTCCATTAAATCGGTGACTCATCACTTGCCGTGGGGGGGCGAGGGAAATTCACGGGCATTAGGGTAGTAAATTTCAGTTCTCATTATATCACGAATTATAATTGAATCGCCACAAATCCAGTCTATTAAAATAATATTTTGACAAATTTGGGAATTCGTATTCCAGAATGCCGATTTTTTGCCTGTCTTCGCCCGTTCATCCGCAAAGAAGACGTCGATTAGTCCTCCAACTTGACTAAGGCTACCGTTCTAAAGTATACTTGTTCGGTTATCGGGAAGGTTAATTACTTCTCGCAGTTATTTTGCTCTCCTTTCAGCCAGTCTGACAGGTAGCACGGGAGAAATTTTGGATGTACGCTATTGTTAAGACCGGCGGCAAGCAGTACCGCGTAACCGAAGGTGCAACGATCGTTGTGGAAAAGCTTCAGGGTGAACCCGAGACTGTGGTCAACCTGGCGGAAGTTTTGTGCGTTGACAACGAAGGTTCCCTCATCGTGGGACGCCCCACTGTAGAAGGCGCGACTGTTACCGCAACCATAGTTGAGCAGGGCAAGGGCAAGAAGATTAACGCGATCACGTTTAAGCCCAAAAAAGGACTGCGTCGCCGCTATGGGCATCGCCAACAGCTCACCACGCTTCGCATTCAGAGCATACAGTTAGCTTAGTTGGTAGATTACTTTACCGGAGATAGATAAATGGCACACAAGAAAGGTATGGGAAGCTCCCGTAACGGACGGGACAGCAAGCCCAAGTACCTTGGAGTTAAGGAATACGGCGGGGAGACCGTTAAGCCGGGCTCAATCATCGTTCGGCAGCGCGGCACTCGGCTGCACCCGGGCAAAAATGTAGGTCTTGGCAAGGACTTTACCATTTACTCGCTCATTGATGGAATCGTTAAGTTCGAAGGCAATGGCGAGAAGCGCAAAGTAAGCGTCTATCCTGTTCCTGCGGTTGAGATCATTGTGGAGCCCATTCCGGCTTCATAGATTGAACAAGGTATGTTGCGTAAAACGGGTACCGCATAGCGTGCGGTACCCGTTTTATTTCGTGACTACTCCTGGTCGATTCCCAACAATCGCAGGAGTGGCGCCTCTATCATTTTGAGGCCGGCGTATCCGGCAGCTCGACCCCTCATGGCACCAGTAGCGTCAAATAGGTAGTACGCGGGCCACAGCTTGTTCTCAAATCTATCACCAATGGTGTGCTGATTATCGATTGCGACAGGCTCGGCCATGTTCATTACCTCGATATCCGCTGTGACCGCAGAAACATCGGTATCCGCTTCCTCGCGCGGCATGTGTATCCCAACGACTTTCAGTCCCTTGGGACCAAAGCTTTCACGCCATGACTCTACCGTTGGCATATTGTCGTGACATATCGGACAGCTTTTGGCAAAAAAGTGCACGAGTACAGGACTACCCAAGAGTTCATCGCGTGAGGTTTCACCGTTAATCCAGCATTCTGCACCGGTGAGGTCAGGTAGCGGTGAACCAGATCTAAGTGGCATATTTATTTCCCTTTATTCAACTGTGTACTGCTTGTGCTAAGCTACTATAATCTACAATTGGCGTGATTGGGCAGTTCCAATTTTCATATGGTGACCCACTTGGCCCTTGCCTTGCGGAATTGCATCAGGCTATTCATTTTCCGGCGCTGTTGTCTGCGGTTACGAGCACTTATTAACAGCCATCAAAATTAGTACCCCCAGCCAGTTCAATGGACCAGGGGTACCGCTAAAGCCGCGCATGACCAATTGCTTGTTGCTCTTACTCTCGCATTCCCGCACCGTTGTAGAACATCCCCTCTACGGCCGCCAAGCCCTCGGAAAGTGCAGGCGTACGAGGTGTCGCGACGGTTACCACAGCGCTCAGTGTGGAAACGGGCACCGATGCGCGTTGTGTTGCTCGTTGAGCTGGTATCCCATGCCAGGCTGTGTGTCCCGGTAACGACTCGCCCTTCATTAGAAGTGATAAACTGCCAAGCAAGGATCCATCTTCCATTGTCGAGCCATAAAGAACTACCGACGTTTCGCCAAGGGAACAACCCTTGCCAACGGTAAGGTTGTCGAGTTTCATCACGCGATCCTCAAATAGGTGCGTCTGAAGTGTAGCATTAAGGTTAATGTCACTTAGGTCGTCGGTCGCTGCCGAGAATTTCATCGATCACGCTGTCCCA
>DAIDKH010000112.1 GCA_027450145.1 Chthonomonadaceae bacterium
TCCATCAATTCTGAAGGATGGATTCTGAGTAATAACCGGGTCTAGGGTTATAGGAACACCAGATTGCCTGCTAAACTCCTGCAGCACCTGATAAACCGGCATCGGTTTACCAGCAGGTATATTGACCCCCACCGTACCATTACTGCGCATCATCTCATCCCATGGTGAAAGTGCCTTTACCGGCTGGGCCTGATTACCCGACTGTGATCGTTCCATGAAAATTGGGGCGCTCACGTTGTAGCCAAACTGCCTTAGCTGATGCATAATCATGGTACCATTGGTTCGCTGTGCAAACAGCCGAGCCTGCAGTGCCCTCACATTCTGGGTGAACCTGTAAACACCCCTGTCATCCACTGTGTATTTCAAGGCATCCTGATCACATACTTCCTTAAGTACAGTGTTGAGGTTTGCGTTCACAATGTTGAAAGTAATGTCACCCTTAACCGTGTCATCGGGTACGTACTGCATACCTACCTGCTTAAACACCGAGAGTAACAGCGATTTCACATTGGCATGATCGGCACTCACAGTCAGTGAGGTTATTGTCCCACTAACCGTCTCCGTTCCTTGACTATTTGCAAATGCAATGCAAGGCAATGCCATGAGAAATGACATTGTAATATATCTTGACCAATATTTCATTGCACCTTACCTAAGTTCTCCGCCTGGCTCAATGTTAGAGGAAGTTGCGGCTGCACCATGTCGCTGCACGGTTGCCGGCAGTACTAACCTTGCATTTAGGTGCCGTGTTGGATCGACAACATGGATGTCTATACCGGAAGTTTTCAAAGCACTTTGGCCGCCTGGCTGTGTAGTAAACAGGATCCTGCTGGCACGGTTCGAAGTAGCAGGTTGCACAGTTGCAGCAGCAATTGCTATGTGCTTAGCTACGGGAACTGTAGTGCTCTGTGTTAGTTCACCAGGAAGCTGCCCGGCCACGTTGTGTGGAATATTCATAGCCACCATAGCGCCACCTTGTTGGTGGGGCACAATTGGCTGGGCTACAGAGTTCTTATGAGCCGTAGTATGCCCGGGCTTGTGGACAACACCTGCATGCGGCAAACCGGCGCTTTCGTGAACAGCTGGTACGTTCATCGCTAACTGAATCTCGCGCCGAAGGATAGGCTGCGTGTTATTTCCATCACGGAGTCTATGGATCACAGGACTGTGCGATATGCTTGTTACGCCAACGCTCGCATGCTCAATCCGCCGGACGTGTGGAACAGATTTGCTGGAGCGAATATGCTCAGCGTTCGCGGCCGGTGACTGCACAGCCACTGCTACTCGCTGGGTCTTTTCCTGTGTATGATCAGCACGGGGCCACAATAGCCAAGCCATACCAGCAACAAAAGCAATACCTACAGGCGCGAGTGTAAACCGTGGAAGCGTTCTGGAATGTCTAGGTGCTGGTATAAGACGGGCAGTGAAGCCTGCTTTTAGGTCGCCCGCGACAGGAATTGCAGCCGCCGCTTCAATAAGTGCACGTTCAGCAAGTTGGGTATTTCTCCAGGCGACGGCACACGCGGCACAACTTTCCAAATGCTTCTCTAGCCGAGCAGAGTCGGCAGCGTGCAGCTCACCATCCGCATAAAATGTGAGCGCCTCAATAACCTGCTTACATGAAAGCGTTCCACCAGGTAGGGCGTTATTTGGCTGCATCATTACCCTCCCCCATGCACGTAGGAATGCCGCCTGGATACGAGCGGGACACGTACTTGTCGCGAAACACTGCTCTTGCCCTGTGCAGTCGAACGCGGGCTGCTGCAGGGCTTATTTGTAAAACGTCGCTAATCTCATCTATGTCCATCTGCCTGTAGTATCTCAAAACAAGGACTTCACGATGCCCCAATGGACACTGCATGAGCGCGGCCTGTACCGCATCCTGTTCATCCAGCATTTCCAAGGCTGATGTATATGGCTGCGTATGATGCCCTAGAAGAGCAGCCAGCCTCGATTGGCGTACCGATTTCCGGCAATAATCGGAGCATTTGTTCACCGCTATCCGGTACAGCCACGTGCTGAATTTGGAGGTCCCGCGAAACAAACCGATCTTGCGATAGGCCAGTACAAAAACTTCCTGGGCCACATCGCGAGCCGTCTCCTCGTCACCCACAATGCCATACACAGTGCGAAATACAAACTCCTGATACTTGTCGAAGAGGTAGTCAAATTCCGAGCTGTTTCCCCGAAGCAGCTCCTCAACATGTGCATTATCTTCGTCAGGCATAGTGCCGAACTCCGACTGTTTGGTATTTAACCTCAACGCGAATTCCGGTGATCGCATTACCACACCCCATCTCACGGACTGGCGAGAAAAAGCCAGGCTTGTTATAGACTCGCCTATTTGACGCAAGTTGTAAACAATACGTTACAGGAGTGCGTTGCATATTGATTATCCGTTGGTCGTAGGTTTTTCCGCCACACAGAGAACTGTAGAGCCAAACGGAAGATTTATCCTGGATGAAATGGCATTCTCACACCGCATCAGGCCGGTGAGAAGCATGTTTATTACGGGTGGAAATACCGGCATAAACGCGCGAGGAGGATCGTGCGGGGGACTGGCGGCCTTCAGACGTCGCTGAAGAGCAACAAAAGGGTACAGCGTTGTCATGGTATGGGAAACTCGCTTGAGCCTAAAGCCCCGCTTCAAAAACAGATCCGCCATCTCTGCCCGGGTATAGCGCCTAAAGTGCATCAAAGCTGTGTCATGTTCGCTCCAGAGGTGCTTATAGGCCGGTACCATTGCAACTACCAGTCCGCCAGGCTTCAACACGCGAAAGAACTCACATACCGCAGCGTGGTCGTCAGGCAGGTGCTCCAGCATATCCATTGCAGTAATCAAATCAAACGAATCTGCTGCTAGCCCAAGGTTCATTGCGTCAATTTGTGCAAGACCAGATAGGCCCCTGCGACGGGAAAACTGCAACGCAAGTGAGGAAAAATCCGCAGAAACAACCCGACCCCGCTTTTGCAACCTGGCTGACATTGCGCCGGTACCACAGCCAACGTCCAACACCGTTAAATCTGTGCGCGCGTCGTAGTATTGATCAAGCAGTTTATCAACAAGAAGGTGCCTACCTACAAACCACCAGTAAGAATCCTCTAACTGGTACATTCGTTCGTATTCGGCCACATTCATCTTGAATGCAGCTCCATTTGCGACTCTGAGCCTGGCTTGTAACGCGTTGTTCTAATGTGCCATACAGCAAGAAGCATCCTAATGCCATCGCGGAGGAACCGTACCTTAGACCCTTCCTGATGCGCCCAGCGAACAGGAACTTCCACTACACGAAGTCCCATTATCCTGGTCGCCAGAAACAATGCCTCCACGTCGAAGGCGAAGTTATCCACCTGACAATTTTGAAACACTGCCTGGGCCACAGAGCGCCTGAACATCTTAAAACCGCACTGGGTATCATGTATACCAGGAACGGTAAGGAGCCGCACAACTCTATTAAACAGCTTGCCGCCTATTTCCCTTACCACCGACTGCCTTCGATCGAGCTGAGAGCCGCGCATATCTCTGCTACCTATGGCGATATCGGCGCCATCATTGAGTGCTGCAGCGAGCTTTTCCATCTCTTCAATGGGAGTCGCCATATCCGCATCACAGAAAAGTACATAGTCCCCTATTGCCCGCAAAATTCCATAGCGAACGGCGTAACCCTTGCCGTGGTTGCCTTCGTACCCCAACAGCCTCACCTCTGAACGCTGGCTTGCTATTTGGTTGGCCACGTCCACGGTTTTGTCTGAGCTGCCGTCGTTCACGACCAGAACTTCGTAACCTGAGTGACGCGAATCCAAATATGCCACTAACTGCTTCAAGGTGCTTCCTAAGCGGGACTCTTCATTATACGCCGGAACTACAACGGATACAGCGATGTGATTAGCTACAAATCTACTGTCTGAGGCATCAAGCATTTGATCACCACTCAAAGAATTCACTCCTGAGACTCGGTACGCTTGCGACATACCAGTCTTTACAGCGGGCCCAACAGTACACTGTAAGGGCGCGGACTTTGGGGAAAACCACGGTTTAATGGCGTGTTTCGAACGGTATTATATCATAATTGTACTGAACCATACCTGCGAGTTACGCCCGCGTAGACGTTAATTTACCTGTTGTAGCTTGTAGAGGTGACCTACCAAAGAGAGTGCAGGTGCCCTGATTACAGGTGTCCCTGTAATGGAATCATGTAAAAATGCCGGTATTAAGCGTTTCAGGGTCTCATCTTATCGCAGGCAGATTAGTATCGAGCGACGGACCGTCGTGGGCAGTTATGAATCCGTCAACAGGTGAAGCCCTGCCCGGTGAGTTTCATGATGCACATATCAGTCAAGTAGACGATGCGCTAAGTGCCGCGGAAATGGCTTTTCGAATCCTTCAATCTAAAGGTGAGTCCTGGCAGGTAGTTCTGCTCCAACGCCTTGCGTCGGCGATAGAGGAGCATTCAGAGCAGCTGATAGCACGGGCATGCCAAGAATCGGCGCTACCTATTGCACGGCTTCAGGGCGAGCTTGCCCGCACTACGGGCCAGTTGCGGCTTATGGCCTCGGTGGTTGAGGAGGGTAGCTGGGTAAACGCCGTTATTGATAACGCCCAACCGGAACGGAAACCTGCGCCGCGCCCGGATTTGCGTCGGATGCAAATTCCCCTCGGACCCGTGGTCGTGTTCGATGCCGTCAACTTTCCGTTCGCATTTGGCGCCTGTGGGAACGATACTGCATCTGCGCTGGCGGCCGGCTGCCCTGTAGTAGTCAAATCGCATCCATCGCATGCAGGCACAGACGAACTGTTTGCCATCATCACCGCTACCGTGTTAGAAGATTTGGGCCTTCCCTTAGGCCTCTTCAGCGTACTCCACGCTAGAGGCAGCAGTATTAGCAAGCAGCTTGCACAGCACCCATCATCTGCTGCCATAGGTTTCACTGGCTCGTTCACTGGAGGCACGGCAATTGCTGCCCACGCTGCCGCTCGCCCGTCTCCAATACCCGTGTTTGCCGAAATGGGTAGCATAAACCCGCTGTTTATACTACCAACTGCCTTGAAGTTGCGTGCGCAACAGATTGCCAAGGATCTCTTTGTTTCGGTAACACTGGGCGTTGGTCAGTTTTGCACCAAGCCTGGTGTGGTGTTCCTAATTGCAGGTGAAGGAGCAAACACTTTCTCAGAGGCGCTCAACAATGAGTTCCGAACTGCAACAGGGGGGGTCATGCTTAACCTGGGCATACGGGACAGATTCGTGGCCGCGGGGGCAGACTATTTTGAGCGTTGCAATAAACCGTTGCCCTCACGTGCGAGCTCTGCTACGACCGCTGAGGTGATGCCATGGCTTCTTGAAATATCGAGCGAACAATGGACGGCTGAAACCGGGCTAAAGCACGAAGCCTTTGGACCAGGCACAATTGTTGTCACTTGTAACTCCGTTGAGGACATACTGGCATGCGCCACAGCAATGGACGGCCAGCTTACCGCATCGGTTCACTGCGACGAGACCGCCGATTACGAAGTTACCCGGCAGCTAATACCTGTGCTCACTGGAGTTGCGGGCAGGCTAATTTATAACGGATACCCAACGGGCGTGGAAGTGTGCAGCGCCATGGTACACGGGGGCCCCTACCCCGCAACGACATGTGCGAACTCCACTTCCGTTGGCACGCACAGCATTTCAAGGTTCACGCGCCCAATCTGCCTGCAGAATATGCCCGATAAACTGCTGCCCTTACCTTTGCAGCGTGAAAATCCACTTAATATTTTTCGACAGGTTGACGGAGAATACACCCGAGGTAAAGGTTAGAAGCCTGCATACAACAATCCTGGGCAACTACACAAAGTGCAGTTGCCCAGGTTCTTGCCGCTGTTCTACCGGTTATCGATGACCGTGATTTTTGCGCCACTCTTTCATCATTGCATGCAGCTTCGCTCGTTGTGCAGGCGTCAGGATCTTGTTCACCTGCTTCATGGTTTGCATGTGAAGCTCGCGCAACTGTTGATGCTTCTCCTTAGGAGTTAGCGACGCGTTTGTGCGAATAGCCTTTGCCTTAACTCGCTGTGCTTTCATGATGGGACGAAGGTCAGCGCGCTGATCCTTGCTCAGCCCTAACTTCGCCCAAATGGCTGGGCCTTTTCGATGTGCCCGTGCATGCAATCCAGGTTGTCCCGCATTCCCGCTGGGCGTAGAATTCTGCGCCAACACTGGGCGGGCCGCAACGCACGTACCCATGATGGCGGCCACCACCAGCATTCTCTGAATGAACTTGTAAATCATGTTCGTCTCCTGCTTTTTTAAGGAGCCCAATCTTTATTGGGCTTTCGGTACAGATAGACGAGACTACTTCCTTAAAGTTCAATACCGGCCTGGTTAGGCCGCCGTGCGCGATGAACGGTTGCCATATTTCACGGTAGTGACGGCCGGAGGTTCGGTGGATCCCGTAAGGACCTGCAGCATCTCATCCATGACGCGGTGTCTGGTATGGTATCCATCGTCCTGTATTATTACCTGCCTGGCTGCTCGCGTTATGCAGTTTACTACCAGCGGCCCCATTAGGTTTGCCGTCATATCACGAGGCGAACCAGATGGAACCGTAACCACCGCGAAGACGATGACCGGCGTATCATTTTGCAGCCCCAGCGCACGAGCATCGGCATCTGATATGGTGGGTGCGTAGGTCGGTCGGAAAAGGCGAGGCTCTAGAACGGGAAATGCAAGAGAGGGTTCGTCCAGTGCCTGAAGCCAGCGGAAGGCGCTCTGCGCGTCCGGTCGAATGACAACAAATCGGCGATACTGTTCGAACCCGATTAGACCGCTGGTGAACTCGATGACAAGGTCACTTTCAACCTTAATAGTACCGAACCTTGTGGTCTTGACAGTAACGTACGGCAGTGGCTCGCCTAAAGAAACAGTATCGTCGGTGGCCACGACGTCGAGCTCGGCTAAATCCTGACAAATGTCGATGATCATGAGATTATTGGCTTTCGTAATCAAATTGTAAAACTATGGCAGGTAGTTCAGCAGGCTGTATTGGAATGCATGAGAAGTCGTTTGCAGTGCCGCTTGATAGGCAGTTTGTGCAGTCTGCAAGTTGACTACAGCCTGGGGTATATTTGCATCTTGTATTTGCGTTAGGTATTGCGTATTGTTCAGCTGCTGGGCAGAGTTACTCTGAAGCTCGCTCTGCATTCGCTGGATTTTGCTACCCAGATCACTTCGCGCGCCAAGCACGGTATTGAGCTGGGAGTCAATTCCACTTATGTCGTTATTCGAGATATTTTGTTGCTGCCCCATCTGAATGTCCTGCTGAAGCTGCTGCAACTGCGCAAGTGCGGGCGCGAGTGTGGTGTCACCGGTCACGTTGTAAACTAGGTTCTGCCCATCGCCAACGTCGAGTTGAAGAGTGGCATCCTGTGTAGCGGAAGTGCCGCCTACGTATGTGAACGTTCCTCCCGGGCCAGCGACAAACGGAGCAGTTTGAGTGCGCTGTCCGCTAAATACATAGCGGTTACCAAGCTGGGTATTGCCCAAATTAGCAACCTGCTTGATAATGTCAGATACCTGTGAACTAAGAGCGGCCATCGACTGCTGATCGTTGGTACCATTCGCCGCAGATACCGCAATTGATCGCGCTTGCTGCAGAAGGTTCGTTA
>DAIDKH010000113.1 GCA_027450145.1 Chthonomonadaceae bacterium
TATCGCCTTCAGTTTGCTTTGTGGCTTGCTTAAAAGGAGAGGAAAACCCACCACTATTTTGCTTCCGGACATAATACGCGATCAGTTGACGAAACTTTGGCGCCCATGAGACCCAGGTCTCCTCTTCGGCCGGAATACCGAATACCAACAAGCCAAGAACTGCCTTCCATTTCTCGTTTGTGATGATGCCGGCGGCGCTTGGTTGGTGCGGCCACTTGTCGGTATCCCCACTTATGACGTGAATTTCCGAGGGCTTGGATCCGGTTCGTTGGATGGCGATTTCTGATCCCCCAAGGTCAAAAACCATGCCGAAGCTGTGCTCAATGAGAGCTGGGTTCCTAAAGATTGAATCCTTCTCGCAATTGCCACCGAGCAAAAAGTGGATAGCCTCGACAAAGCTTGTCTTTCCGGCTCGGTTGCGCGTGTGGCGTTGTGTGGAAGACTCTGTCTTGTCCGACAGAAGGATGTTCAGCCCCGGGCCGAACTCCATCGATTTGAACGATTTAAGGGTGGAGAATACACGATGGATCATGGGTTTACCGTCCTTATGCGGCCCTCATGATATTCTATAGCCCCGATCAGGTAGAGCAAATCCAAGGACAATATGAACCAGTCATAAGAAACGGTTGCCCCGGTATCGCGCTGAACAGTTTCCCATAGATGTGAGACCGTCTGCGGCTGGCGAAGTTGGCGCAAAACGCGAGCACCCAGCCCAATTAACGCTTTGTCTGCGGAGATTCTTTTGGTGGGCAGTATCACGGCTCGCACCCTCCTCGTTCGTCGTCATCGGGCCGTTCGAAGATATCGCATTCTTCAAAAAAATGCGCGAGAATTGCCAACGCTGCGGCTTGTTCACGGTCGGAAGTCGCATCATTGGCCCCAGCATAACCCCTGAGTTCCCAGAAGATGCCATCGGGATCGACCCCAAGCTCCCGAAGTTCTATATACTTCTCCTTAAATTGGAATGCTAGAGCGTCTCCATATCGCGGGTCTGGATAACTTGCAAAGTACTGAGCAACAAATGAAGACTTGATCATTCCGAGTCTCAGAAAGGCAGCAACATCATCCGATAGCGCGTTCATCTCCAGCTTTTTAGAAGGCACAGGACGGAGATCGACTCCAGGTGGTGGTTCAACAGTCTGGAGGTGTTGAAGCAATTTTTCCACGTCGGAGAATCGCACTTTTTGCATGGCGAAGGTAGATGGAGCTGGCCCGAGAACCATTTGAATATCTACAGGCGTCATCTCAAACACTTTGGCCCTGAGTTCGGCATACCCCCACGGAGTGAATCCTATCGTAGGATACGACTCGGCGAACGCTTGTGTCTTTTGCAATACAAATGGCGGTACTCCATCACGAGAGTTATGAACGAAATTCCAGTGGTCAAACTTATCACTCCAGTGAGTGCAAGCTCCCCGGAAGTCCTTCTCCATCTTTTTTTCTGTCTCAGCCTTCGTGAGTTCATCAGGAGCGTAAACCTGAAACAACCGTTTCTCGCTCGCAAGCCATCCGTCGCATTTTTGATCGCCGATGTTGCCCCATGGTCGTACTTGGGTGAAGTCGTTCGGATGTCGCAGTTCCATTATCTTCGTAAAGAAGTTCTGAAACTCAGAGGCTCGATACACTACGAAGTCCATTTTGAACTTCATTTCCCAGAATAGTCGCGTGATTGGTTCCATTGCGTTGAGGCGATCTCCTCGATGCAACCGTGTCTTACTTTAGATCTTAATCTTCTCGATCTCATCCAGGCTCACTTCATCATCACGTCGGTCATACGGGCCCGTCGTGCGCACCGACTCATGGCAGGCCAGCTTCTGCGCGAATTCCAGCGTGCCATCGTTAATTAAATAGTTGGAGATACCCGTCGCTCGAAACGTGTGGCAGCCGATAATATCGCTTAATATCGCTGAGGCGCGCGTCCTGAGCGCGGCGCTTTACGGTGAGGTCGGCATCCTGAAGTTTCCGGCCCAGTTCATCGTCGTGTGCCAGTCTGTCCGGGTCCTGTTCCAATCCCAGGCAGAAGAGAACGCTGGCGTACGCGCCAAACGACACGGCAGGGTCCCCGCCGTCGATCGCCTGCAGCGTCGGGCGAGTGATACCGGCGCGCTCGGCAACCTACGCGGCGCAGAGTTTTCGCCGCAGCCGGGCTAGGCGCAAGTTCTCTCCCACAGCGGCCAGCCGCAACTGCAGGGCGGGTAAGAGTGGCATCGCATTTCGTCCCATAATGAAAAATACTATACCACTAAGTGGGCTATATTGCACTTTCTGTTTTCACTATGGATTATTTACCAATTTTCATCGAAGTCTGCCTCAGCCAGTAGCAACTGCGCTCCTTCCAGCAATTTCAATATCTCCAGGCTGTTTCCGCCGCGTTGTGCCCTACTGCGGGGCAATCAAGCAGCGCTGTGCCGGCATTCTGCGCGGGAAGCATTACGCGAGGCATATAATCACCTTCGTGCGCCGCCGCAAAATGTTCTCGAGTGGCTACGCCTGCTCCTCTATAAGCGCCAGCGAGCCCTCCTCCGCGGTCAGAAGATGGGTAATGGCTGTCGGGCCCTCAGTTTCTTCCCTTCCCCCCGGCGCAGTTGCACGGCGGAAGTTTCTCTGGCTGCCTGCCTTAGTTCACCCACGCCAGCGCCATTCGTTTCACGCCCCGCACCCAACTGCGCCTGAACCACCCCGCTTCGCCTCCCGCGTAAAAAAAGCCCCACCGATGCGGTAATCATTCAATGTGCATTCGTATTTAATATATCATTCGGTATATAATATCATCAGCTATGAAACCAGATTCCAAGCAGATTGCACTGGGCCTGTGCGAGGCAGCGGTGCCCATATTTGTCACGTTGAAGGAGGAGATTTCCGCCGAGAGTCCCTCCATGACGAACCACCCCGTGGTAAAGGAGCTGACCTTCGCGCAGCTGCGCATACTGATGGCCATTGAGCATGGGCGCGATCAGGTAGGTAAACTTTCGCGCGGCACAGGCATAGCGCAGCCTGCTATTTCACGTACGGTAGACAACCTTATTCACATGGGCTACATTGAGCGAGCGCCGCACCCGGCGGACAGGCGGCAGATTCTGCTGCGCCCAACGGCAAAAGGCCGCGAGGCCACTCACCGTGTGCGTGAAAAGGCGGCGGCTACCTACACCGCCGCTATTGAAGCCCTGCCGGTAGAGGAGCAGGTGAAACTTGATGAGGGCATTGCAATTTTATTGCGCGTGATAGCCAATGCACGAAAGGACGAGCGATGACACTGGATAGTACAAAGACAGCGGTCCTCACCCTGGACCTACAGAACGGCATCTTCGGATTTTTACCTGACTCGCTGCAGATTACATCGAAGGCCGGCCAGGCAGTGGAGTTTGCTCGGTCGGCTGGCATGCAGGTCATCCACGTGGGCCTCGGCTTTTCTCCCGGCCACCCGGAGATCTCCGATCTGAAAAACAACTTCCACCGTGTGAAGGAGAATGATCTGTTTGTAAAAGGAACCCAGAGTGCCCAGTTTCACGAGTCGGTGTATCGCCCGGGCGATTTGGTGGTTTACAAACAGCGCGTGGGAGCGTTTTCCGATAATGAGCTGCACCTCATCCTGCGTGCGCGCAAAATTGAACACCTGGTGCTCATGGGGATCGCTACCAGCGGCATTGTGCTATCCACGCTGCGGCGCGCCTTCGACCTGGACTATACCTGCACCGTGCTAAAGGACGCCTGCTACGACGACGATGCCGAGGTGCACAAGGTGCTTACTGAAAAGGTGTTTACGAGGCAGGGCACAGTCATCACGGTAGACGAATTCATAGCGCAG
This sequence comes from Chthonomonadaceae bacterium, assembly GCA_027450145.1. Taxonomy (GTDB): domain Bacteria; phylum Armatimonadota; class Chthonomonadetes; order Chthonomonadales; family Chthonomonadaceae; genus JAJZFK01. The sequence goes on from DAIDKH010000113.1 coordinate 3,806, forward strand.
CAGGAACTGTAGGCATGGCGGAATTCCAGAGCAGCGAGCCAGAAATAGAGATCGTCGACCTGCCTACCGACCTTCCAGAACAACCCAAATCGGGCTGGCGGAACATGTTCTCGGCGCTAAAAAACCCGAATTATCGGTACTTCTACAGTGGCCAGTCGGTGTCGCTTATCGGCACATGGACACGAACGGCTGCATTGGCGTGGGTTACGTTTAAGTTCACGCACTCCGAGTTCTGGCTGGGCATCGTCTTCATGCTGAACTCGCTGCCCATCTTTCTTCTCGCCATCTATGCCGGGGCCCTCGCAGACCGCGTACCGAAGATCCTTATATTCAAGGTAACCAGCTGGTTCTCGCTGCTCTCCTCTTTCACATTGGCGCTAATGCTCTTCCACGGCCCTGTGCACGTAGCGTATCTCATGATTTTTTCCGTGCTATGGGGGCTCTCCACCACCTTTGAGATGCCGGCTCGCCAAACGTTGATGGTCGAGCTGGTCGGCAAATCTGATTTGGTGAACGCCATCGCGTTGAATAGCGCCATGGTGAATTCAACACGTGTAATAGGTCCTGCCATTGGCGGTTTCCTGCTGGCCACAGTCGGCGCACCCTGGTGTTTTCTCGTCGATGCTCTCAGCTACCTGGCGGTACTCTACGCACTGCAACGCATTCAACTTCCTGCAGCGCATTTTGAACGAAAGCACGGGAACCGCGGCTGGAAATACACTCTTGAGGGGTTTCGGTATATTCGCACCAACCCGGCCATATCGCAGGCAGTGTTGATGCTCTCTATCATGGGATTGGGCGGCTGGGCCTATCAGTCACAGCTTTCCGCTTTCGTGGTGAAGCAGCTGCACATGGGAGCCAGGGGCTACGGTTGGGTCCTTGCAGTAAACGGCCTAGGCGCGTGTATAGCTGCACTGGCGGTTGCAGCACTGGGTGAACAGATTGTTCGGGTTAAAACGCTCTACTTTGGGGCGATTGTCTATGCCGTCAGCATCGTCATGTTCGGGGGAGCAAACCACATACTCGCCGCGGCGCCCTTGTTGTTCATCGCAGGAGGAGGAATTATTCTGTTCTACTCTGTTGGCAACAGCATTATACAAACCGAGTCGCCAGACCACCTGCGCGGCCGCATCATGGGCATTTGGGCGCTTGTCTTCGGTGGAAGCTTACCGCTCGGAACATTCCTTATGGGCGTCATCGCACAGCAGATGGGCCCAGGTATGGCGATGCAAATCGGCGGGCTGGTGTGCGGGATAACGGCGCTCACCATCTATGCTGCCTTGAATTACCGGCGTAGTCGGTTCATCCAACAGAAATAGACACCAATTCTCGTAGTCGCCGTGCACCTGCATCGTCACAACTGGGCAGGAAGTTCCTTCTGGAATTTTCGCCCAAATTTATACGCTTCCGCTATCCAACCCCTGCTATGACTGAGGCACCGGTAAATAGGTCTGGTCCCAGGTTCGCCCTTTAGGGTGTACGATAATCGATACGCACGTACCATCGGCCCATTTGCCGTGATTTTCCTCCACCTCGAATGCAATGCCGGCCTTCACGTCATCGTAGTATCGCGCGCGATGTTTGCCCCGCTGCTTAATAACTGCGCCTGTGGGTCTAACGCAGGGAAACGCCCGCAAAATGGAGTGGAGACTGCTGCCAACGTGGATGCCGTTGCGGGTGCGGTACAGGCTGGACGTAGTTCGTATCTCGTCAACCTGTTTTTGCGTTCCGTCTCCTCCCGCTGTCGGCGTCAGAAACACATCCATACGTGCTCCGCACCTTGAGGTACCGGGTGCGATTTTTGCGTGCAGCCAGGTGTACCATACATGCATCATCCCTGCATCCGAGGAACTTTCGCTCCCAAGCCACTTCAAAGTGCCGTCGTGCGCGCCCAGGTTCACTGAACCAATCCGCTTTCCTGGCACAATCGCCACGGTAGCCTGACGCTGCCCTTGGTGAACAGGAACGGCGACAGACGTTCGGCTAGAACCAAGCAGCAAAAGTGTAACCAAGCTAATGATCCAACGCACGGCAAGTTCTCCTGCAATTTAGTATTTGCACGATCCATCCAATTGGGATACGAGCGAGTGGCGATAGTCGTGACCAGTGCGCAGAATTCTGCACGGGCGCGGATTTACCTGCAGAGTCATCTACTAAATTACACTGACTCATAATTACACTGACTCATATATGTCCTGCAATCTGTCGTAAAATCGCCTGTTACAAGGAGGGAGGCGAGTTGCGGTAATCTGTAGGAAGTGCGCGAGGACGGCACTAACTTACCCAGAAGTTATGACAAATATTGATGCATTCGGAACTACTTATTGACACTTTTGATTTTCTATAGTGCTCATTAAGGGTAGATGATCTGAGCATAGCATCTTATTTGACAGCCAACGTGCGAAATGTTATTATATTGCATCATGTTACCCATTACTCCAAGCGCCACGGCACCCGTCGTTCGTACACACATAACCATCCATTCAGGCAGACCGCTGTTAACTTTTAACCCAACCAGGGTTTTGGGATGCGGGATTGACGAATGCGACACCGCATCGATTTTGAGGTTGTTTTCACGCCACAACGTGAGCGAGTTTCGCAAGACCGGTCTGCGGTCATTTACCTATCGGCTCTATACGGAGCTTAACGTTCAGGCGTGGCACTGGACCCCATCAGGAGTGTGGAGTGACCCAGGAAAGCGGCAGGGATATTTCATCGGCAATGCTGCACCCGGGAAATTTATAACCTCCAGCGACTGCTTTGCGCTGCCGCGCCGCGGAGATACATTTGATCAGGGCGACAACAAGTCCTATTCACGGCTAGACGACGGCAGCGACTCCACATTCTGGAAGAGCGATCCATACCTTGGTGCACGGTACACAGGTCAGCCGGATAGTGACCATCCTCAATGGGTAATTGCCGACCTGGGCAGCATGAAGGCAGTGAACGCCGTCAATATACTTTGGGCACTGCCTTACGCCGTCCGCTTCAAAGTACAGTACTGGACCGGTAGTACCCCATTTGATCACCCTAATCATGGCGAATGGACCACGTTCTCTCATGGAAGCTTTGCGCATATGGCGGGTGGTCAACAACTGCTGCGCGTCGCCACCACGCCCCAACAGGTGCGATACATTCGGCTGCTGATGACCGCTTCGTCTCACACTTCAATCACCGCATCCACAGACCCGCGTGATCGACAGGGCTATGCCATTTATGAGATAGGAATTGGCACGGTGAACAACGAAGGGCAGTTTCAGGATGACGTGCAGCACCTGCCGAGCACCAAACAGACAGCGTTCACCGTCTCGTCCACCGACCCATGGCATACCGCGAGCGACTTCCTTGCTGGTTGGGATCAACCAGGTCTTGACCTCTGCTTCCACTCCGGCCTGTCAAAGGGTCAGGCGTCGTTGGTGCCTGTGGCGATGGCCTATTCCACGCCGGAGGACGCAGTTGCGGAACTGCGATACCTCCTAGCCCGTGGCTATCGACTGACCGGCGTCGAGCTTGGCGAAGAGCCAGACGGTCAGGAAATCGATCCGGAAGACTATGGGGCACTGTACATTCAGTGGGCAAAGGCGATTCGAAAGCAGTTCCCGCGCCTACCCATCGGCGGCCCTGTGCTATCCACGATCGAC
>DAIDKH010000114.1 GCA_027450145.1 Chthonomonadaceae bacterium
TGGCTACCAGCACCGACCCGCTGGGCAACACCACTACAAACACGCTGGATGGAGTGGGCAACGTTATTGCCACTATCGACCCGCTGGGCCGCACCACCAACTATGCGCTGAACAGCGACGGCAGCATTCACACGATGACAGACGCACTGGGGCGTGTTACGAGCATTGCCTATGACCAGTGGGGCCACCAGTCTACCGTAACCGACAACCTGGGCAACGTGGTGCAGTATACCCACGACGCCTGCAGCCGCCTGCTGCAGCGGCTGGATGCAATGGGCAGGGTAACCAGCTACAGCCACGACGCATGGGGACGCACCATAGGCATAAGTTACCCCACCACGGGTAACCCCGGTATAACGCTCTCGTATGACCTGGAGGGCAGGCTGATCCAGTCCAGCGACGTAACGGGCATCCGCACCTGGCAGTATGACTCTCTTGGCAGAAAGGTGAGCGCTACAGATCCTCGCGGCAACACTTCTGCAGGCTGGAGCGCAACGAGCAACCTGTTGTGGCAAACCGACGTAAGCGGCAGGAAAGTGAGCAACAGCTATAATAGTGGCGGGCAGCTCACGCAGGTAACAGACGGCAGCGACAACACCAGCGCCAGCCTCACCTATACCGCCAATGGGCAGATCAACACCGTGCTCTACCCCAACGGCATAGAGGTGGCATACAGCTATGATGCCTCAGGCCGCACCACGAGCATAACCCACACCAACGTCTCCACCGGCAGCCTGGTAGTCGGTTATAACGCACAGTATGCCGCAGACGGAAACATTCTCAGCATAACAGAGAGCCCCAGTGGTGACGTCACCAACTACGATTACGACGCCGCAGGCAACCTGTTGAACGAACAGCGTACCGGCCAACGCCCCTACAGCGGTGCTTACACCTACTTTGCCGACAATAACCGCAAGACAGCGTTGGTGATAACCAATGGCGTAACCGTTCACGATGGCACCTACAGCTATGATAACGGAGGTAGGTTGAGCCAGGTGATAGACAGCGCCACCAACCTTACCGAGGAGTACACCTGGAACTCCGACAACACGCTGGCGACCATGCCAGGCAGCGGCTACACGCGCGAATTTGGTTACAACGAAGAGGCGCAGCTGCTGAGCATATCGCACAGTGGCACGCTTGCCTACCAGTACGCATACGGTGCAGATGGCAACCGCCGCTGGGCTAAGGACATCGCTAACAACGCGTGGACCTGGTACCCCTGCGGCGTTGCGTGCGGTGCTGGCGAGCTGGTGGAGCAGGGCAGCGACCTCACCGGCAGCACATGGACGACCAACGCGCAGTACCTGCGGGCAGGAGGCGGCTGCAGCAGCATGCTGATACGCCGCAAGAGCAGTACTGACGACGAGTACCACAATTGGAGTCTCACAGCCGTCGCATTAATTACGTCAAGTGCGGGTCAGATTATTTCCTCTCCTCTTTACGACGCTGCACGGGTGTTACGATATTCTTCGACACCCGTGTCGACGCGACATTTGACAGATATGCCGCTGGCGGATGACGGCTTAAATGTCTTCAGTCCCGGTCGATATTCATTGGTTTCGCGTACCGTATCGAGTTCAAAGCCAAGCGGATGTAATGCTTGGTATAAAATCTGTCTTCAGCGGTGTCAGAATTGGTACAACCAATATATTACTGAGACTAATAATCTAAGGCAGTCGTTAAAGGATTTATGCTACACTACAAATTCCCTCCCCTGGATTGGATCGGTTCCTACTGGTCTTTGTGACAGTTATGTTGATACGTACATCACATACCATCAACTACAGGCAGGGAAGGAATTGCAGCGGTGCGATACCCAATGCCTCCAAAACCGACTCCATTGCGAGGGCAAAAAGCCTATGCCTGGTACGCTTCCGTGCCAGACACCAGTATCACCGTTTCATTTCATTCCTGTCCCATGTGATTGGGTCGGTACACGCACAAATTAGGAGTAACATTATGGCTTCCATTCGTAGAGCTAAGTTTCTCTTCTTCTGGCCGACGTCCTATTTGATAATGTTAGCTACAGGTGCTGCGGAAGTGCCGTGTATTGCAACGCCCGTCCACTCCAGACATTTCGCAACAAGGACTATTCAGGAACCGCTCAATAGCAAGGTCAACGACCTAGTAGCAAAGCTGCACTATGGCGAAACCTTGCTAAACAGCGGTCTGAGCACGCAAGCCATACATCTAGCCTACCAAGCCTATCAAACGGCCTCAAAGAGAAAAACCCCGATTATTAGGTTGCAGTATTACTCACTTGCCGCGCAACTTGCGCTAACGGGTAGTGAATTAGCGCAGAATGTGTACGGTATGCCCAGTATTAAAGCGTTTACGCAACAAGCTGAGATCGCCTTAGCCGAAAAGTCGCTCAAGCATATGGTGCCGCTCCTGAAAATCGTAAAACCGCATAGAGGCAGTGGTTTCAGGCGGATGACCTATGCGTTCGATGAAATCAACGGTCGGATTGCACTTTCGCAAGGCAATTATGACCGGTCTTGCGCATTTCTGCGAGAATCCGGCCGGGTGCCGGGCGACAGCGCCATGGCAAGTTTCGGCCCTGACCTTTCCCTAGCGGAGTCTCTGTTGCTCCACGGATATCGGAGTCAGGTAGCCAAATTTCTCGTGGAAGTTGGCAAATACTGGCATCCCGCATCGATTCTAGCCAAAACGCTTTCAGCCGGTAAAATCCCGGTTTTTAGTAGCCAAAACGTCGCGTATAATTTGGAGCCTGCTGGGAGACAAGCTCCATAGTGCTAATGTAGCACAGCGGCACGCTCGCCTACCAGTACGCGTACGGTGCGGATGGCAACCGCCGCTGGGCGAAGGACATCGCTAACAACAAATGGACCTGGTACCCCTGCGGCGTTGCGTGTGGTGCGGGCGAGCTGGTGGAGCAGGGCAGCGACCTTACCGGCAGCACGTGGACGACGAACGCGCAGTACCTGCGAGCTGGAGGTGGCTGCAGCAGCATGCTGATGCGCCGCAAGAGCAGCACGGATGACGAGTACCACCACGAGGACCCGCTTGGCGTGTTCGGTGTGATTACCTGGGCGAACGCGGCGTTGTTGAGCAGCAACGTGTACGATGCGTTCTCCTCCGCCCATTATGAAAGTGGTGATCAATTGACACCTTGGATTACGTCGGGGGTTAAGATTGCTGCGGACAGTATCCTGTGGCTCAGTCCAAGCACGTCGTATGTTGCGTCCCGGGCGCTAAGCAACAAGAATGCATTACAGTTATGCCTTGCATTTTGTGGCTCGTACAAGAATATCTTTTCAAAATTGGCGTGTATGGCACTTTGCTATGCAACCTTTTCTGGAGGCAGTGGTGGCGGCAGCGGCGGTAGTAATAATGGCTGTCCGGCGGGGACCTGCGCGTTCAAATGTCCCGGTGAAACAGGTGTTGGGTGCGGCTATCCAGGTACTACAATTACGTGCAAAGACGGTACAAAAATACCATTACCGAACAACTGCGGTAAGGTCCAGAAGGCTTCCGCTCCCTGTATCGTTCACCCGTTATTGATCCCAGATCGTGACGGTATAGCAGTTGGGATAGGGTGTACCATCAGGTTTTAAAGTCAGGTTTGCTCGCAAATAGGAGATGAGGTAGATAATGATCACCAATAGATGCACAATAATTCTATCGCTTGCGTTCATCGGTGCCGCGACAAACTGGATCTCAACATCTAGAGCCGAGACTATTCATAGCGCCAGTCCCACGGTGGTTTTGCACAAGATCGTTGAAAAGTTAAACGGCTCTAAAACCATTGATGCTACGTTCATTTCGTCAGTGCCACACTCGCCACTCGTACACCTGCTATTTAGACGACCAAATCTTCTTCGCGTCTCTGCAAAGTATCCATCCGGACTAACGGTTATTGCGATATGTACCCCAAGCCACGTTATTGTAACCAATTCCAAATATCCCAGGCAGTATATGATATTTAAGGTGGCCTATGGTTCTCCTAAGCAAATATCGACCGTGGTTGGAATTGCACCAATGTTCATATTGTCTGCAATTGATCCCGAAAGCAATCTTGGGATAAAACTGAATCCTTCCGACACTATAATTGAGCCGCTTCGCGATGATCCATCCTTGATGGAGCTGGTAAGCACTAAAGTGGTAAATCGCTCTCCGCTCTCTGCGATTTTGCAAAAAGTGATTTACCAACCCGGCACGTTTCGAATCAAAGGCTTGTCAATGGTTATCAAGGCAGACGGTACCAATTCCGGATGGCGTGAACGGGTGGTGAACCTTGCGTTGAATGCCTCCATACCTGTAAGCGTATTTCATTCGGCCCTACCGGAACACGCGGTCAGGGTATCAAATATGCCGTTTACATTCGTCGTTCTGCCAAAGATCCTGGATTCCAGTTTGCTGGGCTCGACTACACCATAGTTAAGTTACAGCAAGTTCCTCCCTGCTCGTGGGCGACCAATGCGCAGTACCTGCGGGCAGGAGGCGTCTGCAGCAGCATGCTGATACGCCGCAAGAGCAGTGCTGATGACGAGTACCACCACGTGGACCTGCTGGGCGTGTTTGGGGTGATTACGGGGGCACACGGTGCAGTGCTAAGTAGCGACGTGTATGATGCGTTTGACGTAACCCAATCGTCATACGGGACCGCGCAATCACCCTACCAGGGTGAGGATATTCGCTCTGGAAGTAGTAATATTTTATTTCAAGGCGCCACAGCATTTGTACCGACGCGCAACCTGGATGTTGCACCACCCGCGGTACGACCAGATGGGATTGATATTGGAAAGTGCCGATTTTGGTGCGTTGTAGGTTGTCTAATTGCCAAGCATGCTCTTACGACTTGTTACAACCGCTGTTGTGTTGACAAAAAGAAGAAAAAGAAGAAGAGTGGCGGATCTGGTGGTGGAGGGGCGTGCCCATCAGGTCAGAATAAGGTTACAATTACCTGCGGTAATGCCACTGAAACAGCGTGTTTAAAGCCTGGCCAATCTGCCTGTTGCTCCGGAAATGGTGTGATGATTGTAATCGGGCCATGCCCACCAGCAACCAAATCCGGTGTGGTTCGATTGGCAGTGGCTGCTTGATGCATGTAAAACGTTCATATCTGAGTGTAGCGAGGCCAATTGGCGACACAAGCCTATTTTGCCGTACCAGGTAGTATAGCGGTGCCTTTAACGGAGGAAATATCACACAACATGAATATCCGACTGCGCAAATTTACGACTATTGCCATTGCATGGGGTTTAGGAGCCGTATGTATGACGCTCCTACCTGCATTTTCAGCGACTACAACACCAGCGTCAGCATTTTCAACCAACCGAGTAAACATCGTGGATAAGAAGGGAACAATTGTTGGCGATATGGTAGCGGACGACGGCGGGTGTTTAGCGGTTCTAAGGAATCGCAAGGAGCATTTTACCGTTGCGATGGACAGTAGGGACGGTGACATAAGCTTGGCGAGCGGCAGCGCTACCGACGACAGGGCATTAATTGACCTTCACTTTATTAAAAGAGGCACGGTCACCGTACCGGAAATCGTGATGGTCGATAGTTCAGGTAAGGCCTACATTATGAGCGAAATCGGAAAGGTTTCTCCGTTTAAACCCGGGGGGCATTCACTATCATTGATGGAGAGATTAATACCTAAATCTGTACTGGCGAATCTGAAAAAGGAGTGATTCTGTTTAGCACCATGCCTGTTTCCAGCAATCCAACTTCGTCGGAAATGTCAGTATATTTTGGATTGTTGATACACGCCCGGCAATCCGACACCCCAGCCGGCACCAAGTGGACGATCAACGCGCAGTACCTGCGAGCAGGCAGCCGGTGCAGCAGCGTGCTGATGCGCGGCAAGAGCTCCACGGATGACGAGTACCATCACGAGGACCCGCTGGGCGTGTTCGGCGTGATAACGGGGGCGAACGCGACAACGTTGAGCAGTAACGTTTACGATGCGTTCGTGGCGCAGCAGTATGTGGCCAATAACGCGCGCATCGCACAGCCTATCGTATGCTACAAGACGCTTAGCGAGCCAGGTCTCCTCATCGGCAACGGCGGGCGTGGGGTGGTTGTGCCCAGCCGCGGCTTCCAGGTGATGGGCAAGAAGCCTGTTCCTGTGATGAAGCATCCGTGCAAGCCCGCGCATCACACCGGTCATCACGGTTTACCATGGCACACAATTATTGCTTGTTTGGCCGAAGGGATAGTTGAGGAATTAGCTAATTGCATCAGATTTATTCTCGCAAATGCGTCCTCTGCGTGCCTAGCCTGCCTTGGTGCCGCGCTAATTGGTTGTATAGCTGCTCCTGAGGCTTGTGCAGGTGATATTGGCGTCTTTTTAGACCTCTGCGAACTCGACGCCTGTGATTCGGGGTTGCTGTCCTGCTTGACTGCCGACTTGCCGAAGAACATCGTGAAGTTTGTGGCATGTGTTGGAATATTGCATTCGCTTTGATCTTCCACGATTGGTAAAGGAATGTCACCTAGGAACATGAACTCTCGACATTCGGCATCGCCCGTGAGCCTTCTTCGTTTGTTGTTGTGCTTTTCGTTGGAAGCGTTACTAATAATACCGTTTATCAGTTTCGCCAATGATCGTACCACCACGCTTGTGACCATTGTCGCGGGCGTATTTACGACGGCGATGATAGCAATGTGTGGCTACCAGTGTTACCGATTTGGGCTGCGTGCCGGGCACATGTTATTGGACAGGTGGTTCTGGTTAGCTCTGCTTGTAGTAATTGCATATTGGATTGCAGGGGTTTACATTTGCCTGAAATACTGGAATAACGTCAGGTTATCTGCGATTGTATTCTGGGGTGTAGGCGACTATATTGGCAACCTTATTGCCAGAAAGGCTCTGGCGCGACAATGACCGCGCCCATGTTATTGATTGCCTACCATGCCAGGCAGCGGCTACACGCGCGAATTTGGTTACAACGAAGAGGCGCAGCTGCTCAGCATATCGCACAGCGGCACGCTAGCCACCAGTACGCGTACGGTGCAGATGGCAACCGCCGCTGGGCGAAGGACATCGCTAACAACGCGTGGACCTGGTACCCCTGCGGCGTTGCGTGCGGTGCTGGCGATCTGGTGGAGCAGGGCAGCGATCTCACAGGCGCCACCTGGACGACCAACGCGCAGTACCTGCGGGCAGGAGGCGGCTGCAGCAGCATGCTGATACGCCGCAAGAGCAGCACGGATGACGAGTACCATCACCA
>DAIDKH010000115.1 GCA_027450145.1 Chthonomonadaceae bacterium
ACCTCGCACGCCTTGAATGCATGCTCCAGCGCGGCGGCCGGGTCGCCCTTGGGTATAAACTCCTGCCCAATGAAGCCCTTGTAACCGGTATCCGCGATGGCGCGGGCGATGGCGGGGATGGTGCACCGTTTGGCAAGACCGATGCAAGAGATGTTGGAGCCTATACAGGTTATTATATTCGCCATCCAAATCCAGTACAGGCAGCAACACCCCCCAGGTTTTACAGTATATTGTCGAGTTGACCATCCAAATCTAATCCAGTTTGTGTAGAATATTTTTGAATAGTAATGTATTCACCGAGGTCTGAATCAAAATGAACGACTCCTTTGCCCTTTAGAGCAAAGAACTGACCAATTCGCACGGAGACGAGTAATTGGCGAGCTTCGAGAAACCGTTTCTGCCGCGCCAACGAGTGGTACTCGGCTTTCGTATCGCTTACTTGACCGTTCTCATCGATGGTGTTGCACGGCAGTAACTCAACCTGTCCATCGCTCTTTTCCAGCAAATCTTCTAACCAGTCGTAATATGTCCCTGCAAGAATGTCATCGTCAAAATTCTTTAATGAGGCGTTCTCAAGTCCCTGATTGAACTTTTCATGCGCCTTTGGAGGATACCCATTTTGATAAACCGCGCTAACTATATCTGTCAGACATTGTTCGGATAAAATGGCATCTTTTCCTAACGCTTGTAGTAGCCGAATAGTGCTAAATGTTAGTGTCTCGTCGTAAAGCTCACCGCCCACGGCGGTATCAAAAATAACGACAGAAGCAGGTTCGGGAAGAGTACCCTTCCGGTTGATGCGTCCTAGACGTTGGCCTAATGCATCGGCTGGGGCTGGTTCGATATAGCCACAGTTATAGTTCAAGTCCAACGAAACCTCTACAGCCTGGGTAGCTACGAGCAAGCGCGGAGGGGTAGTGCCTGTGATCTCCATTTCGATGTGGTTGCGATCTCGGGAATTGAAACGAGCGTGCAGTAATTTCACCTCGCCAGGAAATACTTCAAATAGGTGTTTAAACACCAATTGACTGGTTTTAACGTGGTTGCATACCAACAATGCCGTTTCTATTCCACTCTGTAGCCGTGCTATGATCATAGGCATAGATTTGAGCATGGTACCGGATTCAACACGAATGCAATGGCGCTTCAAGTTCAAAACTTCTGCGTCACGTAAATTGTTTTTATTTGGTGCCACCACGTTTTCGGCAGTGATAGACAGGTGTTCCCGCAGCAGGTTCTCTGCAAATTGAGGCAGAGTTGCCGAAGCAAACAATAGTTTGGCTCCCATACTTTGGAGCCATTTTGACATAGCTATTGTCAACCCGAACAGTTTAGGCTCGAAAGCATGAATTTCATCAAAGATGAAACATGCATTTGGAAACTCAGATAAAGCCAATTCCCATCCTTGTCCTTTAAGCGCGCATCGTAGTATCTGATGTGGTGTGGTTGCGCGAACGGGAAAATAAATTTCGCGAGCCAGTTTTGCTAGCTCGTTGGCAAATTGAGCTTTTTTGACCTTTTCTCCCGAGTCTAGCGAAGCTTTATCACCCTCTAGCAACCGGAACAGATATACCGCGCTTTTATGATGCAATATCCCACAACGTCGCACCCCATAGATGCGTCGTAGTCTTTGATGCATGGCATTGAGGCTGGCAGTGTGCGGTAACACGTAGAACAAACGGCCGTTCTCAACGTGATTGCATGCTGCCCACAGTAGAGCGCCCAGAGTTTTTCCACTGCCTGTCGGAGCCTTGAGAATAGTATGACCGCAAGTGAGCCCACAACGCTCTTGAAATGGTAAAAGTGCCTGTCCGTTAAGTTCATTTCTGAATAAGCGTCGTTCATAACTTGGCAGATGAGGTACTTCGGGGACGCGCGAAGGTTTGATATGGCCCGATGCCATGTGGTCACTGCTTATGAGCAATCCGCGTAGCAAACTGGCAGTACGACGCTCGCCGGCTGAAACACGGTGACGCTGTAAGCTGCGCCGTACCCAAAACTCTTGGAGTGGGCCGAAATCCCGCGGCTTCTGCCAGTTGACAGTCCAATGCTCACCATATTCGTGCGTCAGAAACATACAAAATGCTTCTACGGAGGCGCGATTGGCTTCGAATTCTTCAAGCATCTGACGCCATTCGGCACGGTCTTCATAAGGCAGCTCATTCTCTGGCAGTAGCCGTTCACCACTAACACCAGAATCGTCCGGTATGCTACGGTGATGCGTGAGTATAGCTAGTAGTCCTTCAGGCGGGAGATCAGGAAACCACAATGCCGCATAGGCAGCGGAAACTACTTCATGTCGGTGACCCCACGTCATCTTGCCACTCGGTTCACGTAACGCCTTTTGGAAGCCAATTGCTGCCTTTCCCAGGTCATGCAGTGCAGCAATGCGTTGCATTGTGTCTGCAAGGTGGTCACGCTCCTCGCGGGTAAACGGTAGCGAGTGGCAGAGTTTCTGGCTGATTGCTATGACCCAATCCGTATGTTTGATCAGCGTTTCACCATCGCTTTTAGCCCACAACTCATCCGCATTGTGCATAGCCGCTACCTCACTTTAATTGATGCAAATAGATGCACTCTCCGGCTAGGGACAGACGATACAAATCGTCGCGCCGAATGTGAGCAGGGGATAAAACTGCTTGAAAAGACCGCATTTTCCCAATGTTGCGAGTGTAGCCATCAGCGGCGTTGTCAAAATAATCGGGCAATACCAATATCAAACCGCTGGCGTCCGGTTGTGGGAACGGTAATAATGTGCCCTGTATGGAACCTTCAGCAACCTGCTCTGCCTCGACCTCCTCTATCATTTCAATCCAAGCAAGGTCCTGCGAACGTCCCAAACACGGCACATTGGCTGGATTTTCGAGAACCGGTCGAAATGTTTCAATGTTGTCTAAATAAAGATCAAGTTGCGGGCGCACCAAAAACTGGCGTTTGGCTATGTTACGGTCAGGCTGCTCACGTAACCGTCCTTTCTCCATCTTTAATCGTCGCACAGTTTCCAGATCAAAGTCAGAGCCGGTGCTTTGGAAGCGGTAGCCGATATGTGTTTCATAAGGTTCTACGACACGCCCTGCCAAGTTGCCTAACAGTCCAAGAATAGTGCTGTAAGGCGGCAGTGGTGAGCTAAGACCAGTGCCGGTGTAGAACATTGGCAGTCGAAATGTTGCTGTCCATCCAGATAATCGCGTGTGCAACAGTTTCATGGCAGTTGCTGCACTAAACGCTCGACAGCCTGTAAAGGCGTTGTGATTTCAACTTGGTGCGCTGCCTTGTTGGACGCAAACATCATTCGTAACTGCTCTTCATTAGTCGCTTCGAGATAGCCGGTACGCAACCCAATGTAAACTGGTGTGGTCATTCGGTTGGCATAGTCGTCAATAACCTCGCGTAACATCTCAATTTTGATGCGAGGGCCGTTCTTGTTATCTTCGAACAAATCGTTGAAGATCAGGTTTCCCGATGTCAGTCCGACGAGAATGAGCAGTTTAGGCGCGATGTCGGTCGCAAACTGTGCTTCTTTGGCCGGATGGCGAAGAACCGCCAATGCTCGTAAAACCATAGATGCCCGCACTTTGCGCTGATTATCTTTCAAATGGTAGACATTTTTGCCGTTCAGCTGCAGACGATCTTTGTGCTTTTCTACGAGTTCAGGATCAATCTCAACGCGATCACCCTCATTTCGGAACACACCCAATCGCCCATAGTTCAAGCCGAAGATGCCTTGCAACTGCGTATTGTAGAATCGTGTGCTATAAGGCAGTGGCGTACCCTCTTTAAGATGAACATAGCCTTCATCTAGACCTTGCCATCCGGTTTTGCGTAACGACATCAGAATTGAAGCAGAGAACGGCGAGGGCCGCATTATTGATTTGACACGCTCACCGCGTGGTATGTTGCCGGACCTTGATGGAGTTGGTACATCAGTAGTGACTTCATCATCCACTTCCTCTCCGCCTGCTTCATCGTCATCCAGCAACCCGCCGCTTTCAGCCTGAACCGCGCGGCCTTGTCCTTGTTGCGCCCGCATATAGCCGAAAATGTCATCCTCAGCGTAAACAACAGGATCCATCTCCGTTCCGATTTTTTCGGTGTTGCCGCGCGCATTAGATTGTAAAGCTTTAATAATTGCGTGTTGCTCTTTTGGATTTTCTTCCTGAAAGGTGTTGCGCAACCACCGCTTCCATGCCTGACTTGACACATAAGGTACCTGGTCTTTGAAGTCGGTCAGCGTTTTGGGAACGGTTACATTGCGATACTCGCCCTGTCCCAGACCGGCACCATTGAGGAAGGCGCCTTCCGCTTGGATCAGAAAAGTACCTACGATGTGCGACATGGCTTTGGTATTCGTCTCGTTGCTTTCGTTGTCTTGCATGGTTATCTCCTTTCAGGATATGCTGTTATACCTTTTGCTCATTGATTTGCGTTGCATGTGTGGCCTGTGCATAGAGGTTGGACAACTCCAAGCGAAGCTGAAAACGCACTTCGTAAGTTACGTCGTTACCATTCTCATCACGGCACAGATCGTCCCACTCCTCGCAGGTGTAGCCTGCATAGCCAAGTTCAGCAAGATCACAGAACCAGCGTTGTAACCTATCATTGGTAATCTGACCGCGCCTGAACCCATCCAAAATGCGCTTTTGGAACTTTTCTAGTCCAATATGTTGCCGGTAGTAGTCGAAAACATCCGATGCGAACTGCTTCACCTTGGGATGGGTAAACATAACTGACTCCTTTTCAGGTTCTGGTCGGCCGGCTTGCGTCAGCGAATCAGGATAGTTGAGATAAAACCACACCAGTTTCCAGCCATCTAACTCTGTTCGCAGTGGGTGTGTGCAATTTCCTGAACTGTCCTTTTGACAAGGGAATAATCGTGTAAATTCCTCCAGCGAAAACTCGCCTCGTTCTGCCCATCCCGCAAACAAGCCTTTTAAGCGCGGGCGCAATTTCTGCATGGATCTTCTGTCTCCCATTAACTTTGTAATTTGCTTGAAATCTTTGGGAGCGTCAGGGGACTGGCAGAGTGCATGTATTCGTGCGGCGATCCAATGTGCCGTTTGCAGCACCGTTGCAGATCGTCCCAGAATGCTCCTTTGATATAATTCGTACAGCCCAACACTAGCTGGGGCCGTGTTTTTGAACGGATAGAACGACAGATAATCAGTGCCACGCTGGATGGCACTCAAAAGTTGGTTTTCGGGCCGAACCTTAGACTCGTTGCGAAGAAACTTCTCTAGCTCCGGCGCATGATTGCGCGCTGCTTCCCATAGAAACGCTAGTGCCGGATGCGGCACTTCGATGACGTCTGCCTTGGCCGAGGTACCCGAATTGGAAAATAGCCACAAACTTAGCGTGGTGTGCGGTGGCAATCTATCCATGCGGCGGCGTTGTTGAAGCCGCTCGAATTGCTTGATCAGAAGGAGTGCGGTTGGCGTAGTGCCTGATTTTGCTCCGAAAATCTCGACTTTTTCTGCTCCGCTATCGAGCTTGGCCCTGGTTTCTCGATAAATTTCGGTCACGAGCATTTGCATAATGCTTGGCTCGGTAGATTGAAACAACACCAATTGACCATTGAGCAGTAGAGCGCCCATTGGCAGAAATTGTGCAGCTAGTAATGCAAGTGCGCTGATCTGAGGAGCACGACTGGCGGCAGGTAGTGCCTGCGCGTCGTTGCCCAGACTTCCAGCGAGAGGAAACCAGTCACGTCCAATCACAAAGTCTTCGCGAGTAGATTTCATCTTTAGACGAACATACCGACTGGCCGCACTAAATGCCAATGTAGCAGGAAATGTACCTGTGCATTCACAACTAGTAGCCATAGAGTATCTGCCGGTCAGAAGGTCGTATAACAATGCTTGAATGACCATCAAATACTCTTGACGCCCAGAGTCAACAGGAGTTGGACTATCCGTTTGTTGTGCGGATGCTTGTTTGTCGCGCCGCTCTATCAGCTTCTTTTCGTGAGCTGCGAGCGCACTATTAGCTTTATCCTTCTGATTCCTGAGCTGTAAAAGCTTCCTTTCGCTGTTTCTGCCGCTTTGTTCTTCAACAATCTTCGCTTCGATATCGCTAATCTTCTGCTTATCGCTACGGACCTTGAACTTCAGATTAGAAAGAACTAGCTCTGGGTTGGTGCTGGAGTTCATTAGTGGTGAATTGCTACCTAATACCAACGAGTAAGACTTCAGGCGGCGATTGGCATCAGCTAATCGTCGCGCGAGCCTTCTTCCTATTTTTCTCATTGCTATTGCCTTCGAGTAGCAATCATCGGCCAGGCAAGAACTGTCATTCACAAGCTGGCATAGCACATCGAATGTGAGATCGCTCGGTTCGGCGACTCTCAAGCCTTCCGATTCGGCCCACGCGACCATAACAGCTAAGCCAGTATCGACGAAGGGATTGCCTGTCCAATTCAGAGAATGAGTTAGTGGTTTCATGCTTATCATCATATATCCATTGGCAGCACCATGAAGTGCCAAAGGTTCGAGAGAAAGTTGTGGAAATCCTCTTAGGACTGCCAACGATACAAAAAATAGCGATCGAGTTCGCAAATTGCAAAATATTCGTATGCAACCGAAATTAGTCTATCCCTTTGGCTAAGATGAATTACTCTATACCTCGCACGCCTTGAATGCATGCTCCAGCGCGGCGGCCGGGTCGCCCTTGGGTATAAACTCCTGCCCAATGAAGCC
>DAIDKH010000116.1 GCA_027450145.1 Chthonomonadaceae bacterium
GCTGGCGAGCTGGTGGAGCAGGGCAGCGACCTCACTGGCGCCACGTGGACGACGAACGCGCAGTACCTGCGGGCAGGGGGTGGCTGCAGCAGCATGCTGATACGCCGCAAGAGCTCGACGGATGACGAGTATCATCACCAGGACCTGCTGGGCAACTTCGGGGTGATAACTGGTGCAAATGGAGGGGTGTTGTGGAGCAACGTGTACGATGCGTTCGTTAATGCGCAGTACGTGGCCAATAACGCGCGTATCGCACAGCCTGTCGTTTGCTACAAGGCGATGAGCGAGCCGGGCCTGCTTACTGGCAGCGGCGGGCGGGGCGTGGTGGTGCCTAGCCGCGGCTTCCAGGTAATGGGAAATATGCCGGGGCCGGTAAAGATGCAGGCTTGTGCACAGTTTCTCCCGGACCAGAAGTGCCTAGATACGTGTTTACGGCTGGGCGGCGACTGGCAACAATGCGCGGAAATGTGTCTAAACATGATTAAATCAGGTTGGGCATGCACTGCGAAATGCTTTATTGAGGGCCCGCAGCCCCCGTGTGGGGGCTATATCTATGGACATGGACGTGCATCAAGCAAAGCCGAGGCTTGCGAGGAAGCCAAACGAGACGCAGGCAACAATATCAGAAGACGCCGATTGACGGGTTGTTACAAAAGACATTGCTCATGTGATTGCAACAAAACGAAGCTGTATTTTGTGTAGATGGAAAACTTTTCATATAGAATGAGAAAGTGGCTCGAAACTTCGTTTCACGACACGTCTATTGCTGAACAGCCTATTCGAACGTCGTTAGAGGTACTAAAACAGAATGGATGCGTGTCATTCATTCACACCGAACGATTGGTAAAATTTGGTAATCATGATGTAATCAATGCGATTTGTGTTCTCATGGGCGCTTCAGAAAGTAGATTTCCGGCTGCGCTTTACAAAGTAATCGATATAATCCTTCAGAGCAATGTTGAAGGCCTTGTTGTTGCCGGTCTAGCCGCCCTTCAAGGTGGCTACAGAGGCGAATGGGATACGGTACGTAGGCTTCTAAGAGTCGCCGAAACCGGGATGAATGTCTACGTTAGATGCTACGCGCTGTCGGAGATCGCATCCTCAGGAAACCAGCGTTGCGTCGGTAGGTTGTGCAAACTTTTAAGTGACAAAAATCAGGATGATTTAATTCGTGGAGCGGCAGCGGAGGCACTTGCAAGCTTCCGCATTACTACTGCCCTCACCACGTTGCGCTCCGCACTATCGGACGAATCGGCCGAGGTAAGGTTCTGGGTGTGCTATTCTCTAGGGCAACAGCAGGACGAAGATAGCCTTCCCGAATTGCTGTGGCATGCCCAGAATGATTTAGGGCTATCGAACAAATGGGGTCCAGTGCAAAAAGAGGCCGAACTTGCGATGAAATATATTATGCAGGGCTTGGCGGTCGATGATACAAATGATCAGTAACTACAGAAAGTTACTGATAAAAAAGTTCCGGTAAACCCTTTTAATTGCCGGGGACGCACTTTTGCGGCACGCTCGCCTACCAGTACGCATAAGGCGCGGATGGCAACCGCCGCTGGTCAAAGTACACCGCCCGCAACGCGATGATCAGGTACCGCTGTTGTGTTGCTTGCCATGCTGGTAGAAGTCGGTAATCATGCGAATGTTTCTATCCGCTACCGCGTATGGACCGCACGAGCGTCGCAATACGAAGTAAATAATAAATATCGCTAAAGCAGTAGTTGGCCAATCAAACTGCAGCGCCGCGGCCGGCTGCTTTTACCATTCGCGTACCGTGTTCGGTTTCCCAACAGCGTTTGGCAGTTGGGAATAGCTTTCCTGGATTACACAGGCCAGACGGGTTGAAGACAGCCTTAATCGCCTCCATTAGTGCAATATCCTCAGAGCTAAACTGCACCTGCATGACGTCTATCTTTTCTACGCCAACTCCATGTTCCCCAGTAATAGAACCCCCAACCTCTACACATAGCCGAAGTATCTCCTGACCAGCCTGCATTACATTTTCAAGCTGCTGTGGGTCGTGTTCGTTATACATTAGATTAGGATGAATGTTGCCATCGCCGGCATGAAAGACATTTCCCGCTAGGATGTTGTACTTGCTGCAGATTTCCTTAACGCGCCCGAGCACTTGCGGTAGTTTGGTGCGTGGAATTACGCCGTCATGGGTAACCATAGAGAGACCCAACCTGCCAAGCGCGCCAAATGACTGCTTACGCGCCTTCCACAAGAGCGCACGCTCGCGTTCGGTCGACGCGGATCTCACTTCTCTGGCGCCATTAGAGTAGGCAATCTCCATAACGCGATCGGCTTCCACCTGCAAACCGGCCTCCAGTCCATCTACCTCTATAATGAGCACCGCCTCTGCATCATCAGGAAAGCCGAGATGAAATGCGTCTTCACACGCCTTTATGATGAACGTGTCTATCATTTCCAGTGCTGCAGGGAGAACACCAGCTGCAACTATCGCCGAAACAGTGCGCACTGCATGTTCGGCACTCTCAAATATCGCTAGCATGGTGCGAATACTCTGTGGTAGAGGCGTTAGGCGGATCGTCACCTCCGTTACCAGGCCGGTTGTCCCTTCCGAGCCGACGACTAAACCGACCAGATCATACCCGGCGGGATCTTCAGCCAAGCCTCCCAGCTGCACGACGTCACCGTCTGCCATAACCATGGTGAGGCCAACAATATGGTTGGTTGTTACACCGTACTTAAGGGTATGCGGCCCACCGGCGTTTTCAGCCACATTGCCGCCTACCGTACAGGCGCCCTGACTGGAAGGATCTGGAGCGTAGTGTAGCTGATCTGCTTTTACAGCGCGTGAAAGGTAGGTATTCACGACGCCAGCCTGGGCTATGAGCCTGCGATTAAGGACATCGACGTGCAAAACCTTGTTTAACCGTGTGGTACTTATAATAATCCCACCACACATGGGCGTTGAGCCACCAGACAAGCCGGTTCCGCTTCCTCTTGGAGTGAACCATAGCCCATAACGCACACACAACTTTACTATTGCACTTACCTGCTCTGTGTTGGACGGAAGTACAACGGCTAAAGGACCATTTCTCGCCGGAGTGTAGCCGTCGCAATCGTAGGCTCGCATCGCCGCAGCATCGGTAAGAACGGCATCGTTGCCAACTAGCGCGACAAGTTCGCTAAAGAGTACAGCGGTATCAATACTACTCTGCATGTTAGCGCTTTCTAGATGGACGGCGTGCAGCAACGGGTGCAGTTGGCGCCTGTGTTACAGCGAGCGGCTTTGCCGGGGCGTATCGGTGCATAGCACGTTCGTTTCTCATCCACGCAGTTGTGAAAATGGCAGACACCAGGAGAATACACTCGAAGGTATGCAAGATGAGCTGCACAACTGTAATGTGAGCCGTTACAGCGCTTGAATAACTCAATATGAGCGCGAGAAACACGAGAACCCATCTCACAGCCTCTGCAATTTTGAGCGTGGACGTAGCCCAATATCTACGGCGGGTAACCCACAACAAGGCAAGCGCAACTAACGCACAGAAATTATACACGGCTGCAGTGTGCAGTGCAACCGTTTTGTAGAGTACAGGATTTGCTGATCCAAGTAATGGCTGCACAACAACATAGAGCGCCACCAATAGACCTAGCCATACAGCTATAGCAGTGTCTTCTGCACCCTCCAGAGCAATCCAAACCCATTCTGCAGGTGCAAGCTTCTTGTTAAGCGGCAGATTGGCAGTCTTGTTAGAACTCATCATAAACCTCGCTGATTGACCAACATTGTAGCACGCCAGAAACAAGGATACATCTGCCAAACGGCGGATGCACTCACTGTGCGTCGTGTGCCTGCTTTATGGTAAGCCGAGAGTCCTCTGTCACCGCAATAGTCATTGCTCCCCGTGTTGGATCCATCCAGGGTAAAACTGCTCGAAAACCGGATTGTGAGAGGCTAATTGACGTGCCGGACGGCGCACTCAAAGCCGCTGCGTCGTCACACCACTCACCATGCTTGGCGTGGTATGCCTTCTGGCTGTAATAGAGGCTTATTGCCTGTTCGCGCGCGTTCTGCTCCGCTTCAAGCGACGGCAAATGCGCGAACCCTCCGTGGCGGGTAAAGAAGATTGTGCCCCAGCGTTCTGGTCGATGCATATCTACAACGCCCATTGGGGACCATACCCAGTTGTGCTCTGCGCGTCCTGGCACCTTCTGATATCCGCCATCCTGGATGTTTAGGTCCCATTCAACACGTGAAAAGTTGATTCTCCATAAGTCACCCTCGGCAGGTGGTACGCGCACCCCACCATACTCCTCAAACGCACTCCAAGGAATCGCCGCTTCCAGGGTCCACCCTCTATCTGTGTCGCTCGGATCGTTTAAAGTGCCATGCAGCGTTACTTTACTGGCGAAACCGGGTATCTCCCACTCATTGCGAGCGGAGCCCTTATCGCGGTAGGGCTTGGGCAGGTGTAAATCCCAAGTGGTGTTAAGTGCGTTTATCTCAATTTCAAAATAGTTGTGACAGTCCCCATCGGGATCAATGAAAATCTCGAAATCATTGTCCTGGAATATAACGCAGTCGTGTTCGGTTAAAGTGGCCCAAAGATGTGGTTCTTCCATAAATGCCCCTATGAATAGGTATGCACCATTCCACAACATCTTCACCCTCGTTGCAACCGGAGGAACAGGCTGCGTATCTCCCTCAATGTCTACAAATGTGTCCGTCCATGTGGCGAACGACCACATTCCCGCATCCAGATCACCGGTGAAGGCTCTATTTCCAGCGTAATATGAGCAACTATAGTGTCGTGGTATCAAGCCTCTTCTCCAGTCAGGTTCGTATTAGAAGGCACGGCCTGTGAGGACGTCGCTTCGGTATCTAACCAGTTCTCTATTGTAACAAAACGCTCGGCTCCATCAGCCATGATCTGCTCGAACAGGATCAATGCACGGCCATTAGCATAGTCGCGGTTAGAGATGGGATCGTCGCCAATTAGAACAATCTTCTTCCCCGCGGTCTGGGCCTCTCGAACAAGCTCAAGATTAGCAATATTGCCATGACCGAATGGAACATTTGAAAGGATTACGGTACTACTTTGCGACATCAGCTGCCGTGCCTGCGATATAGAGTCATCGTCGAAACTTGAAAACGGCGGTGCTAGCGCAGCAAGTATTCCCAATGCCTCAGCCGTCTGGTGGTCAGTGTCCAGTCTGTTAAGCACACCAGTGCTAATTCGATATCCAGCATGAACTAGAGCACTCATGATGCCCGATGCGCTGCCTCCACCACCCACTACATGGATAACTCCGCCGGTGATATGATCTACGTCCCCCAGGGAACGGACTACGGTTAGCATAGGGTAACCAGTAAGGGCATTCCTTCCGATCTGTACGTGTGCCCTGTACACACGACTTAAGGTTTCAGCACGCATTACTTCATCCACGCTTCCCGCCGCCTCCACCTTACCATGGCAAAGCAGAACAAGCTTGTCGCAAAACTCAGCGGCCTGGTTGAGATCGTGCAAGGCTGCAACCACCGCGACGGGATCCGGTTTACGATCTGCGAGACGACGGACCGTCTCTAGAAGCTCTACCTGGTGCGCTAGATCCAGATGCGCGGTGGGTTCATCCAAAAGGAGTACTGGTGCGCGCTGAGCCAGAGCACGTGCCAGCAAAACACGACGATGCTCACCTCCAGAAAGCGAGGTTGCCGGTCGTTCCGCAGCTGCGAGCATATCCGCGGCAGCCAGCGACTCGCGGGCAATCCGGTAGTCCTCTGTTTCCAATTTACCAGACCTACGGTGCGCGTGCCTCCCCATTAGCGTCATCTCGAGTACCGTAAAACCAAATGCTGCCGGTTCTGTTTGGGGAACAAAGGCCATTAGCCGCGCACGTTCACGAGCCGACACATCGGCAAGCGATTTATTATCTAGCTGCACAGTGCCTTCGGTGGCCGTAAGCGCGCCTGAGATCACTCGCAGCAGCGTGGACTTGCCGCTGCCGTTGGGCCCAACTAGACCGACCATCTCACCTGCAGAGACAGAAAGGCACACATCCTGTAAAACAGGATGTGTGCCATAGCGGGCATATATTCCCTTTGCTTCCAGCTTCATACGGAGTTAACTGGTACGCCTAATAGCGTGGAACTGTAGGATCTATCTCAACACTCCAGGCATCAATTCCACCTACAACATTCTTGAGATTTTTGAATCCTTTGGCCTTCAGGATGTTCAGCGCGTCGGCACTGCGTATTCCTGATCGACAATGGATAATGATCTCGTCGAACTGCTCTAGCTCGGTAGCTCGCTCGGCAACCTGTCCGAGCGGTATGAGAATTGTCCCCGGGATACGCGAGATTGCGTACTCGTAGGGTTCCCGAACATCCACAATTACCAGGTTTTCACCGGCATCCATCCGTTTCTTCAGTTCGACAACCGAAATCTCCTCAGATTGACTAAGCTGCACTGCCTCCCTCTCCTCTCCCCTAATGCCACAGAATTCCTCGTAATCGACGAGTTCATTAATTGTGCGGTTCTCTCCGCAGATCGGGCAGTTC
>DAIDKH010000117.1 GCA_027450145.1 Chthonomonadaceae bacterium
GCAGGTATGAGACGCCCAATGATGACGTTTTCCTTTAGACCGATGAGTTCGTCTCGCTTACCGCGCACGGCCGCCTCGGTAAGAACCCTGGTGGTCTTCTGGAACGAAGCAGCAGATAGGAAGGACTCGGTGCTGAGAGATGCCTCCGCAATGCCGAAGAGTACCCAGTCAGCCGTCGCCTCTGTGCCGCCAATGTTCCTAACGCGAGTGTTTTCGTCTTCAAATACGAACTTGTCGACGATCTGGCCCATAAGGAACCGACTGTCGCCGGGATGACGAACCTTGCGCTTGCGCAGCATCTGACGAACAATAACCTCGATGTGTTTGTCATTAATGTCTACGCCCTGTCCCTTGTACACAG
This sequence comes from Chthonomonadaceae bacterium, assembly GCA_027450145.1. GTDB lineage: Bacteria > Armatimonadota > Chthonomonadetes > Chthonomonadales > Chthonomonadaceae > JAJZFK01. The sequence goes on from DAIDKH010000117.1 coordinate 362, forward strand.
ATTGTATCTCGCGCACCAGGTACTCCTGAACGCCTTGAACTCCCTGCAGGGTAAGAACCGTCTGCGGATTCAACGGCCCGTAGGTTAGCGGGTCACCGGGTTGTACGTACTGACCTTTCTCTACAGGGATCTCGCCTCGATAAGGCACCATGTAAACGCGTTTAAGTAGCACATGGGTGATACCTGAAGCCACAATTTTGCGAAGGTGGCGGTCAGTTATCTGCTCACCGGCCTTCACAATGGGATCGCCTTGTCCCTCACCGCCTGCAAATATATCCTCTGCGGCAACGGCATCCGTACCCAGGCCCTGGTGGGCCATGGTTTCGTTAAGTTCAGCCTGCGTGTGAATCACCACGTTTCGAAGGCCGCCGGTCTGAATTTCGGCGACATACCCTGCGACCGTGGTAACGATCGCTTCACCCTTAGGCTTGCGTGCCTCGAAAAGCTCTGTGACGCGGTTAAGACCGCGAGACGGATCTTCGAGTACTTTCAGTACCGACTGAATGGCCCTGTTGCGCTCCCGCTCCGAACCTTCTACATTGTCGAAGTTAACAACACCACGCTGCATGTCGTCGAGAAGGACTTCCTGCTGCGAACGTCGTTTGGATTTATTAGTTCGTTTGTCACCCGTAAGGTCCTTACCGGCGATACCGCCGGTATGGAACGTACGCATCGTCAGCTGCGTACCCGGTTCACCAATCGACTGCGCTGCTACAATACCTACTGCGACACCAATATCCACAAGGCGTCCGTTAGCAAGGTCACGACCGTAGCAGCACGCGCAGATTCCCTGACGAAGTTCGCAGGTTAATACTGAGCGTACTCGCACTTTCATCGAAGTGGTAATGTCGGTATGGCTATCAGCCGCTTTGTCGGCCCTTAACGCTCCCGCGCGTCGAACACCGCGATCTAACAGGGAGGCGACCTCCTTCAGGTAGAGTGCATCGCCTTTGTGGTAGATAACAGTGCCCGTCTCCATTTCAACAATGTCATCCTTGCAGATTCGAACATCGTCTAGCATCCGTGCAATCGTATCCGGGATATCAGTATTGGCCGGGACGAGCAGTTCATTCGTAATAGGATGAACGAGATCGAACGTGGGATACCGCCCACGAATTCTCTCGCTAACACGCTCCAGAACCTCGCCACCCTCCATGATTTCACTCATGTCGAGGCCGTTGGTTGTACCGCAGTCCACGTCACGGATGATCATGTCCTGAGCGACGTCAACAAGCTTTCGCGTCAGGTAGCCCGCATCTGCTGTACGAAGTGCGGTGTCTGCCATTCCCTTACGAGCACCGTGCGTCGATACGAAGAACTCAAGAACACTAAGGCCCTCATGGAAGTTTGACTTAATTGGAAGTTCCTCAATGAGGTTGCCAAAAGGATCCGTCATAAGTCCACGCATACCAGATAGCTGCGTAACCTGCTTCGTAGATCCGCGTGCCCCAGAGTCGGTAATGATGTAGATTGGGTTGTACTGCTCAATACCTTCCATGATTGCGCCGGCGACATCTTCGGCTGCTTTCAGCCAAAGTTCCAGAACCTTCGATTTTCGTTCTGCCTGAGACAGCTGACCACGGCTGTACTGCCGGTTAGCCGTGCGCACCTTCTGCTCAGTCTCGCTAATAATCTCGTGGCGCTTCATCGGGCTGTCCATGTCGGTAATGGCGATACTTACGCCGCCCTTCATGGCGTACTTGAACCCGATGTCCTTCAACTCATCCAGGAACCGAATCGTACACTCTTTGCCGTGGGTCTCATAAACGTCGGAGACGACTGTTGAGATCGCCTTCTTGTTCATGGTCCGCAGCAAATAGCGATCTGTGTACTTCAATCGCTCTGGCAGGATCTGTGCAAATATGAGGCGTCCAACCGTAGTGCAGCGCTTTTCGGCAGCCAGGTGAACCTCGTCCGCCGGTACATTCACCATGCCATCCGCCGTACGGTACGTCCACCGCCCGTTTTCGCCGTCATCGTCATGACGCCATACGAGACCAACCACCTCGTCTCGCACCTCGGCATCCGCGTCGATCGACATCCTGTGAGGCAGTTTGACCGCGATGGGATCGTGCAGCCCAAGATCGCCCACACTGTAGGCAAGCATCGCTTCTTCGGCCGAAGCGTACACGCGCCGCTCTGGCTCCTCGGTTGGCTTCAGCGATTTCATCATGGTGAGATAGTACGCACCGAGGATGATATCCTGGACAGGGGCAACGATCGGTCCGCCGTTCGCAGGGCTGAACAGGTTGTTAGACGAAAGCATGAGGATGCGTGCCTCCGCTTGAGCGTATGCTGAAAGCGGAACGTGCACAGCCATCATGTCACCGTCGAAGTCCGCATTAAATGCATGGCACACCAGCGGGTGAACCTGAATCGCCTTACCATCCACGAGGACGGGTTCGAAAGCCTGAATTCCAAGCCTGTGGAGTGTAGGCGCTCGATTGAGCAATACCGGGTGCTCGCGAATGACCTCTTCCAGCGCATCCCATACTTCAGGGCGCGCCTTTTCGATCATCTTTTTGGCAGCTTTGATGTTGTTGGTGTATCCCCGGCCCACGAGTGTCTTCATAACAAACGGCTTAAAGAGCTCTAGAGCCATCTCTTTGGGGAGCCCGCACTGGTGGAGCTTTAGGTACGGCCCTACCACGATGACCGAACGGCCAGAGTAGTCAACACGCTTACCTAGCAGGTTTTTACGGAATCGACCTTCCTTACCCTTGAGGAGTTCGGAAAGCGATTTCAGTGGTCGGTTATTGCTGGCAGTAACAGGTCGTTGACGCTTTGCGTTGTCAATCAAAGCATCTACGGCTTCCTGAAGCAGCCGCTTCTCATGGTTCACAATCGACTCTGGCGCGCGAATTTCCGTGATGCGCTTTAGTCGGTTGTTACGGTTAATGATGCGCCGGTACAGGTCGTTAAGGTCCGAAGTAGCGAACCTGCCACCTTCCAGTTGCACCATTGGGCGCAACTCCGGTGAAATGACCGGAACTGCTTCCATGATCATCCACTCCGGTCGGGTTCTGGACGCGATGAAAGCCTCTGCCATTTCCAGTCGCTTTAGAAGACGCAGCCTACGTGGCCCCAGTGTATTGGCTATTTGCACGCGCAACTCGCGAGACATTGTGTCGAGATCAATCTCAACTAGCAGGTCACGGATGGCTGCGGCGCCCTGGCCCGCTTCCACAGCATTACGCCAGGTCTCGTCAATTCGATTGGCCAACACATCAATAAGGTGTTCGATGGCACGGAACTGGTCCTCTGAGATCAGCTGCTTCGGCTCAAGCTTTTCCATCTGATCCGCCGCCTGCATGAGACGCTCTATACGCTCGTCGATATCATTCTCCGCCTGGCGAATGCTCTCTACAAGGTTGGCCTCTTTTCGGGCAACAGTTTCATCGTCCCAATATTCGTTGGTGCTATCCAGATTTTCGTAATCCAGAAATCCACCAATCAGTTCCTCTTCGCTGGGCTCTACATCTTCGTCTAGTGGTTCCTCAGACACAGGCTCAGGATTCGGGTTACGATGGTTTTGCACGCGCTTGTTAAACTCTCTGCGCATGCGATCCGCAGTTTCCGATTTTTCAACCTGCAGTTGGGCGATCTCTACGTCGACCTCACGTCGAATTTCACTGTACGACGCCGTAATCTTCTCTTTATCCACTCGCGTTACGATGTACGACTGAAAGTACAAAACGCGCTCAATGAGCTTCGAACTAATATCAAGAATGAGGCTAAGTGGGCTGGGCTGATTTTTGTGGTACCAGATATGCGCAACAGGGGCAACGAGTTCAATGTGCCCCATGCGCTCGCGGCGAACCTTGCTTCGCGTGACCTCTACTCCACAACGATCACACGTAATGCCCTTGTGCTTTACCTTCTTGTAGCGGCCACAGTGACATTCCCAGTCCTTAACCGGCCCAAATATCCGCTCACAAAAAAGCCCGTCGCGCTCTGGTTTGAACGTACGGTAGTTAATCGTTTCGGGCTTTTTAACTTCACCAAAAGACCAATTACGGATTTCCTCCGGTGAAGCAATTCCAATTTTAATTTTAGCAAACGTGCTGGCATCCGCCATAATGGCTTCTCCTCCAGGGTCGAGAAACGCGAAAGTGAGAGCCCCAAGGGATCTTGGGGCCGTACAAGGTCAAACTGATCGGGTTACGACATAAACTCGTCATCGGTCACTCGCATTGTGCGGGAGTGACGCCGAGCCGCTGCTTTTACTGGGTCTTCACGAGGATCAATGTCGTCCTCCCGATCTCGAAGGTCGATCTCACGATCCTGATCGTCTAGAACAGTGACCTTGAGACCGAGGCTCTGAAGCTCGTTCACAAGGATCTTAAAGGACTCAGGAACCCCAGGATCTAGAATAGTATCACCTTTGACGATTGACTCATAGGTTTTAACGCGACCAAGAACGTCATCCGATTTGATGGTGAGTATCTCTTGCAGAGTATACGCTGCGCCATAGGCTTCAAGTGCCCACACCTCCATCTCGCCAAATCTCTGGCCACCAAATTGAGCCTTACCGCCAAGTGGCTGCTGGGTTACCAGAGAGTATGGACCAGTAGAACGTGCGTGGATCTTATCGTCTACCAGGTGGGCCAGTTTCAGCATATAGATTACACCGACCGTAACTGGCATGTCGAAGTACTCACCAGAGAGACCATCACGCAGGCGTGTTTTACCTGTCTGCGGATCGAAACCGACTCGCGCCCAGGTGTTCTCCTTAATCTTGGCCAACACGTTGGTTTCAGTCTGTTCACGTGTTTCCGACGGTATGACCGCAAGTATCCGCGTAATCTCGTCGAGTTGTTCGCCATCTATATCTGCAAGGCGCTTGCCGATAGCCTGCAACATCTCATCGGGAGACGCGCTGGCCGGGAAGACCATGGAAAGATCCAGTTCGCTGTTGACATAGTGCTCAATGGTTTGATGACGGAAATGTGCCGCCAACCGCTCCATCTGTTCAACTATTTCGGCCTCTGTCATCGCCTCGAACGCCGGATTCACAAACGAACAGTCCAAGTGACGCCCCACATAACCAAGGTGCGTCTCAAGGATCTGGCCAATGTTCATACGCGATGGAACCCCTAGAGGGTTAAGAACAATGTCGACAGGCTGCCCTGTAGGCAGAAAGGGCATATCCTCAACAGGGAGAATTTTGGATATAACACCCTTGTTGCCGTGACGGCCCGCCATCTTGTCGCCTTCCATGATCTTGCGCTTTTGTGCAAGGTAGACACGCACGAGCATGTTTACGCCTGCCGGCAGATCATCGGCAGTCTGTCTTACCAGATCACCGTCTTGACTGTCGCGGATGTTAGTCTCGGGTTTTTTGCAGAAGTGATAAATGCGCTTATCGCGGGCGCCGATGTATTTGAAGCGACTGAAGACCTTTACGTCCACCACTCGACCACCGCTGCCATGGGAGACACGAAGCGACACGTCTCTTGTCTCTTCCGCGCGCCGACCAAAGATCGCGATGATCAGTCGTTCTTCTGCGGTAAGCTCGCCCTGGCCCTTAGGCGCTACTTCTCCAACCAGGATGTCCTCGGGGCCAACCTCCGCGCCTATCCGTACGATACCGTCCTCGTCAAGATCGCGCAGAAGGTCTTCACCCACGTTGGGAATATCGCGAGTAATCTCCTCGGGCCCAATCTTGGTGTCTCGTGCTTCTTTATCCTGTTCCTCAATGTGGATAGATGTGAATACGTCGTCTGTTACCAGTCGCTCGGACAACAGTATGGCGTCTTCATAGTTGTAACCACCCCACGAAACAAAAGCCACCAGTACATTTTGCCCCAGCGCCAATTCGCCTAGGTCTGTACACGGTCCATCGGTAAGCACCTGGCCTTGCATAACTCGCTGGCCTTTATTAACAATAGGCCGCTGAGTGATACAGGTACTGGCATTTGACCTCAACATGTTAATCAGTCTATAGGAGTCAACGCGACCGGAGCTGGTAGTCACGTCCACCTGGTCGGCAGTAACCCGCGACACAACTCCACTTCGACGCGCAGTAATCACCGCGCAGGAGTCGAGCGCGCTCCGTCGCTCCATTCCGGTCTTAACCAAGGGGGCGTCTGGCCGCAATGTAGGTACGGC
>DAIDKH010000118.1 GCA_027450145.1 Chthonomonadaceae bacterium
CAGTTATTTGGCTACTAATCACCCTGATCAGTGTATTATAGCGGTTTAGCATACGAGTGAGCCAACGCCCTGCGGATTTCACCGGACGTCAGGTTGGGTGGGAGCACTCCCTTCCATCAATATCCGCAGTTTCGCCCGTAGTTTCTCCGCATTTTTTAGAAGCGTTTTGGCAGGAGCGTGTTGTGTATTCATCCCGCAGTGGGCAATATCGTTACGAAGATCGCGTACAAACGACCATGCCTCGATCACACGCTTTATATTAGCGATATCGTTGAGCATTTTTTCGGTGACATTCGTCTCTGCTGATTTAGTGCCATTGGCCATATCGTTAAGAGCATCCTCGAGGGATCGTCGTTGGCCAAAATCGTTTAGCGGCGTCTCCAGGCGCACGAGGGCGAAGGAGACAAGCCATTCTCGCGCCAATGTAACCGCCTGCATTATCTGCTGGTGCTTGAGGTACCACTCAATCAACGTGAATTCGTACTGTAGTTGCTCCGTGTCGCTGTCTGAACGAAGAGCCATCCAGTCATACTTCTTAGCCAGATCACTTAACTGGCTGGCCAATGGAGGCGCATACGCTGTTATTTCATCTGCTGCCGAGTTTAATTTCTGCATAAGGCTATCGGCGAGCTCTGGTATTTCTAGAGGTCGTGCAACGGAAAGCGCATCCGAGAGATTAACGAGATTGCCGCTGAGCGCGCTTAAATGGATAGGTTTTCCGTGTTCATCGGAGCGTCGCTGCAGATGGTAATCCTTGTTACAGCTTGCTAGCACCGTGCTTAAAGGCCGTGCATCGCCAGTCTGCTTAAACATGGCCAACGCCGAGCTCCACTCCATGATATCCAGAAACGGCTGCATGTTGATAATTGGCGTGACTCTGTCCGCCGCTTGCTCTCGTTCAAAGGCGCCGTAGAACACCCCTTCAATCTTCGCATCAGAGGTGGTCTTTGCAAATACAGCGACAGCCGCGGCGAGTAGGGGGATCGCTCGAAACGAATGGGTAATGTCCAACGCAGCAGGCTCACGCAGTAGCTCGGCAACAGTGTGAAAGATCTCCCATAAGGCACTCTCCTCCATGTTACCAGGAATCTCACGCGGCACGATAGTACTGGCCAATGGGGACAAGGCGGCTCTCAATTCGTCGAGCTTGGAGGCTGACTGCTGAGTGTGCAGCACATAGACCGTTTGAGGCTCGAGGAATTTTGTCAACGCCTCAGCAACAAACATGGACCGATGTTGCATGCCATTCATCCCGTACAGAGCAGATTCATACTTGCCTGTGCCTAAAAATGTGATGAGATTCATAGTGGCGCTCCTGTTTGTCGATTAACAGTCCGGTATCAAATCTCAAGGGCGGTGATGCCGTAGACTTTTGCTACCTCCGCAAGGTCTCTGCGGCAAGTAGTTCGGATCGACTCGGTCAATTTGCTAATAGAGTCCTCTTCCGGTGGGCCGCCCGTATCCAACATACCGCAGTGGGCGGTCTGGTTGCGAAGGAGCCGTACTTTGTCGTAGCAAGCACTAAGTCGCTGCAGAGCTTCGTCTTCATTCCAGTGAATGAAGATTTCGATACTAGGCTGCTTGCCATTGTGCACATTCACCAGGTCTTCTTCAACTGTTTTGCGGTGCGGCCAGGTCAGCCATGCCACAGTACAATTATAGTGCAGTACGGCGGCGTAGCAGGCAAGAGATACGAGCCACTCACGTGCCAGGGTGATTGCATACAGCTCTTGACCATGGCGTATGTAGTTACGGATGAGTTCATAATGTGCTCGCAAAGTCTCAATAGTGCACTCTTTTTCGTTTTCTGCCCACAGTGGTTCGTAATGGTCTTGTACACGATCTAACACCATTTTGTAGGCCCGTAATTCATAGATTTCCTTCGACATCTCATCGAATTTAAGTGTGGAGTGCTTCTGTCGCAATTCGCGAGCACTGGCGAGAATTTCACCGGGTTGTGCCAGTTGATAGCTCTGTGCGATATTAGCAAGACCTCTGGAATACTCACGAAGTTGGGCTAATGCGTGTTCCTGCGTTTTACGCGATCGAACAACGCCTCTTAGGTTGTCCGCAATCGGTTTTAGGTTGCCGGTGCCCAGGAATACCTCAACATCTCCTGCGAAATTGATAAGGTAAATAAATGGCGAAAGGTCAAAGATGGGTACAGAGCCATCCTGAGGATCACTAGCCTCTGCTGCACCGTAAAGCACGTGCTTAATTCTAATTCGTTTCACTACCCTGAGATAGACGCATGCCATTAACACCAACATCGATTGCGATCGAAATCCACGGGTAATATCCAGTACTACCTCGTCGTTCTCGTCAAGACAGGTCGTTAGAATGTCGAATAGCTCCCAGACCTCGTCCTCGCAACTCCCTTTCGGTATGTCAACTGGCCTTAAAACTGTTTTCGGACTAACACGGCGTAGATCGTCGTGAAGGTCCGGCATCGCTGGGCGGTCGCCTATCCACATCCGCCTCGCCTCGGGCGTAACAAGCGCCAACAGTTCGGTGGGCTTAAGCGCTTCCGCCATTGCAATACACTGCAGCCTCGTTTTCGTGGTGCAAGATTGGCGCATTCCGGATAGCTGGAACCGGTAAACAAATACGTCATGTTTACCGGTTCCCATGATGGTTATAAGTTTTAGGGCCATGATTAGAGCAGTCTATTCTGCCAAACTAATGCTATCAACTCGCGCATTACCGTCCGTCAAGGTGACCACCGCCGTTACGGCAAGAGACTTCGTCTTTTTAAGCTGGTTCAACTGCTCCTCACTGAACAGGGCCTCTTTTCTCATCACCAACCATCGGGTCTGATCCACTGGCACAGCTCCGTGGCCTGGCACGGTGACTTCCCCCGTAGTGACACCCTTATTGGTGCGTTGTATCACTGTGCAACCCGTAATTGTTTTCGTGACGGTTTCAGGCGGTGGCTTTGGCAACTCTGGAAATTCAGCAAAGCGACCATAGCCCGCGTTGGTTTTGCCACCGATGCCAATATTCTCCAAGCCCCACGTGAGCAGCCTAACCGCATACCGGCACCATTCATCATCCGGTCCACTCACAGCAAATGAGAACCTGGTGCCTGGCTTTACGGTGATAAACGGAACCGGCGTAGGATCCTCAAAATCAGACGGCCACTCGGTGCCCTGGGTGCTGTAGTATTTGGCATGATGAACCGTTACTATGTCGCGCTGCAGAGGATTGCGATCACTTCCTGGTACAAACAGCGCATCCCAGAAAACGAACAGCGAAGCGCTATCCTGCTCGCCAAACAGCGCTTTCTTGCCTGCCTCCCCAAGGTACTCGATTTGCTTTTGTGCGGCCCGTACGGCCAGTCCCTTCAATGCGCTACCCGGAATGAACGGTACGCCATAGGTGTGATGGAGCGTAAGACCGACCTCCAGCGAGGTGTCGTTCCCAAGCCCAATGGCAAGCGGCCCTGCAAGAGTGCCTTCAATGACGTGCGTATACGGTAGTCCGGTAACAGCCGCTTTCCACACTTCGTGAAATCGATAGTATGCAGTGGGAACAGGGACCCTCGCGACACTATCCAAAAACTCGGCTACGGTACCAGTTTGAGAATCGCCGTCTTTCTCCACGGAACCTACGGATGGTACGTACCTATCCATAAGCAGCCGCGGATGCTCCATCTTGGTTAGCTGCTGTGGAAGTGCCTCACTGAGATGTTCTCTCATCGCTGATGTTGCCATGATTTACTCCTTTTGCCCCGCTTCCGCTTTCAGAATGGAAACAGCAAACCGCTTGAAGTAGATCCAGGAGTCTAGTAGCTGTCGAGTGTATTGCATGTATGTCACCACGTCAGCCGACCGTACCATGTGGAGTAATTGCTTGTCCTGTGCGCCTAGGACTTTTCCAACGTGCGACAGGAGCAATTTGTGGGCGGTACCGCGATCACCGTCGGAGGCAGACTTATCCTCGGAGAACGCAATTGCCTGGCACAGGCCGCACGTACGTACCATCACCGGAAAGTTGTGGCACATTCCCCCGTAAATTTGCTGAACTTCCTCGTTGTGTCGCGCACGCACATCGCCTACTAGATCCATGGCGAGGATGAGATCCTTCTGTGCCCTTGTCTGGAAGCTCATTTCTGCACCACCAATCTGCACAAACCGCGGCCAACTCCCGCGTCGCCGCCAACCTGCACCGCGCCGATGGCCTCAAGCGCCGCAATAGGATCCTGCTCGCCGCCAGGAAGGAAACGCGGTTCAACTGTTGCCAAGCCGTAAAACAGGGTCTCTGCAGGAACGGCCTCCTCAAACCAGAGACCGCCTTTGGTAACCGTTTTTGTACTCTCTTCCAGCCGAATTCTTGCCGCCACCTCGGTTGCAGTTTCACACAGGAAGCTGAAAACGGTATCAGGAACAACGACAAACCTTCCAGTAAAGTCGGCCTCATTGCCCTTAAACAGGGCAGATGCGATAGCCGAGGCTACCTTCGTTGCACCATCGTCTTCCACAGCTCGAAGATCCAGATCTTCAAGAAACATGTTGGCGTTAGTTCCTTTTGCCGTAGGGGATATGAGCATACTGCTGCCGGTGGGCACCTTTGCATCCAGATGGCTCTGTGCAAGTGGAAGTTCCATCTTAGGCAGGTCTGCGAAGGCGCCTACACCCACAGCTTCACAATCTCGCGCCAATCTCCCGAGAACCAGTGGAGACGTAACATAGGCAAACGTGCCGTAGATGCTTCGTACGGGAAGGCACAGTGTTCGAAGGTCTGTCAGGCAGAGCGCTCCTGACCGGTCTTCCTTACCAAAGACGGCCTTAGCCCAATCCTTATCTGATCCCGACAGGCGGTCGCGCAAGACGCCCTTCAGGCTACTTCCGGGAACTATCGGGAAACCAGTGGCCTTTTCACGGGCGATGGGCAGATCGATGACAGCGGCTGACTGGCCAGTGCCGGCGTGAACCGGTGTGAGCGCGTGCACGAGCAGCAGTGCAGAAGGTTGAGCATAATTATTGCTGTTGTTTGACATTTTACGCCTTTACTTTGTGTGTTGCCATGCGGACCATAGCGCAAGGCCGTAACCATCATTGCGATCATATGGAGAGTCGGACACAGGCTGCAACCAAAGAGGTATCAGTGCTTCGGCTGAGCCATTGACTACTTCAAAGAGGTAAACGGAGCCAGATGGCACAGTATGCCTGAGACGCTTGGGCGACGACTTACCCTCGCGGAAATCCCACCCGCTCACCGGCTCCCGCCGTTGTATCGCCGCCGACACGAGTCGAAGAGTAACACCTTCGCAACCCGGCGGTGTACCCTGCATATCAGCATCCAACCACGACGGTTTCCATCCTCGCGCGAAAATGGCGGGAGTGGCAACCTGCATGCGCACACGTGCAGCGCCTGTTAGTTGTGCAGTGACTGCAGCGGGCATCGCCGGCCACTGCTCACTGGGCGCCTGAGAAAACACTGCCAGGCGCCGTTCCCCGCCAAGCGGTTGGACGCCCTTTAAGTTGGTGGAACTGCCCACGCGCAAAAGTAACTCCCAACAGTTGTGCTGCAACGCACCGTCCTTAGTACCTTCACGGCTTAAAGCAGCCTGGTAGTCCTCAAACCCTGTACTTCGCGTGGTAAACAGCATGCCGTCATCGCTGCAACCCGTGCTGGGGTCAATACCCACGTGCACTCGCTCATCTACCGGCAGGTATCCACTAGCAGGGGGTGGAATGAAGCCACCCAGGTGCCCGTCCGTCATCCATCGAAAAGTATCGTCTGCAGACCAGAACACATTTCCAGATTCCGGCTTCACATCCTTCGTAATCGCGAGCGGGCTTAGGTTCCTGCCAGGTAGGTCACATCCCTCCCCATCCTTTAGGACTGCAGGCCTAAGGCAAAGTGCGTGTCTGGTGTCGTCCTCGTCTTTAAAAATAAGCGCGTCGGCAGGTGTAGTGAAGTGGACTGTACCGTTGGCTGAGAGCAATGGACCTGCTACAGCAATGGCTCCTTTACCAGGCTGTTTCCAGTCCCTGCCGCTCAGGTTGCCTGCTCTCGTACGAACACAGCCTGCGAGCGTACCCGGCAAGGGAAGCTGCAGAGAGATCGCGCTTAGCCCACTCTTCTCATTGTTAAACGGTCTACCGTCTCTAAACAAGAGCGGGTCTATGCCCCTTACTGCCCACAATTGGTCAGGCATTTACGGCCTCCCTTCCTGGGGTGTTGCTGCTCAGGAACCGGGCAATTACGAGCCAATCTGCCAGTTCAGCAAATTGACTAGAGTTCTCGCATGCCGTCAGCTTCATGTGGAGCTGATTCGTTGCATTGTGGTCACTCCCCTTTTTGCGTTTAAGAATTCGCTCCACCTCCAGCTTCAGTACTTCCGGTTTGTAATGTTCGGGCCATTCCGCAACAAGTGCTTTCATTTCGTAAGGAAACCC
>DAIDKH010000119.1 GCA_027450145.1 Chthonomonadaceae bacterium
GTTAGAACACGCGCACCGTCTTTAATCTGGCGTGCGCGTTTGGCAGCAAGAATCACAAGCTCGTACTTGTTTCGCTCGTCCAGCTTGTCCGGTGAGGGGTAAATTGACATCGGCAGCAGTCGCTCCTTAGCAAAAAATCTAGTCGCAGAGTGTATTGTGCTGTTTTTCAGCCTATTTTGTCAAGCTGCTAGAGTCGCCAACGGGCCAAGGCATCCGCCTTTGTCTCCGCTACGCCCTCCTTCAATGAGCATCGTGAATGCCAGGAGGAGGGGTCGAAGCGGTAGAGTCTGGAGAGCGGTCTCCACCTCCATTACTACCTACCGCGTCCTGCGCATTCAGCCCACAACGTGAGCTTTGGCATATCAGCACGGGGTTTCAACCCCGTGCCACTACGCAGTAACGATGAGCGGCCTCCACCTCCATTACTGCCTGCCGTAGTCCGCGCATACAGCCCACAACGTGGGCTTTTGCATATCAGCACGAGGTTTCAACCCCGTGCCACTGCGCAGTAACGATGAGCAGCCTCCACCCCCATTGCTACCTGCCGTAGGCGGCCCATTCAGCCCACAACGTGGGCTTTCGCATATCAGCATGGGGTTTCAACCCCGTGCCACTGCGCAGTAACGATGAGCGGTCTCTGCGAGCCAAATACCGAGGAGAGACCTGCCAGCGAACCAAGCAGGGCTTAGGGTCTGCTTATTGGAACAGAACTTGACAATAATACGATATAGTGTTATAACTATAGTGTTAAGTCACAGTATGTTGACAAGGAGACACGCTTAATGCGTACCCGAAATCGATTAACAATTTACGCGCTGCCACTCGTCACTGCTGCAGTGCTAGCCGCCGGATGCAACTCGACGAAAACAACCCAGCAAAATGATGCACAACTACACGCCGACCCGATTAGCGTAACGGCGGCCCCGGTAGACTACACGAAGATTGCCAGAGGTGTTACCGTTACGGGAGTAGTGAAGCCCCGAGAAGATGCGATGCTCGCTGCACAGATTATGGCGCGCGTTGTGGGAATTAACGTTCACCAGGGTGACAAAGTTGTACCAGGTGAAGTGCTCGTAACACTCGACTCCAGTGATATGAATGCCGCTCGCATTCAAGCGGCAGCGGGTCTTGCTGCTGCCAATGTAGGTGTTCGCAGTGCATCGGTTGCGGCCACAATGACCTCAGCAATGAGTACTGCCAAACTCGCAGAAGCCCGCGCACAGGAGGCGCAGGCCAATGCAGCCTATGAGACCGCCAAGGCACGCCTGGCACTGGTACTTGCTGGCCCTCGCCGGCAGGAGAAAGCACAAGCCGCCGAGAACGTCGCACAGGCGCAGGCGGGATTAGCACTCGCAAAATCTAATAATGCTCGTATGGCAGACCTGTTTAGCGAGGGCGCAATTTCTGCACAACAGTATGATCAGGTTCGTACCGCGTATTCCGTAGCACTGGCGCAGTACCAATCGGCAGTTCAGTCGCTCTCCATGGCGCAGGAAGGCAGTCGAAGTGAGGACATCACCGCTGCACGCACCGCGGTAAATCAGGCTCGCGCTGCCGTCGCTCAGGCTCAAGCTGGGCTTGCCCAGGCCAAGGCGGGGCTCTTGCAGGCGGCAGTGAGCAGGCAGGCAGTACAGAGTGCATCCGCACAAGCTATGCAAGCTAGAGCGGCCTTACAGAGCGCAAACATCAATACGGCCTATACTGTACTAAAAGCTCCATTCAGCGGATCGATTGCCCAACGCCTTGCGGATCCAGGCAGCATGGCATCACCCGGCGTGCCCTTACTAGAGGTACAGGGTAATGAACTGCGCCTCGAGGCGATAGTGCCGCAATCGCAAGTAGCGCTGGTAAAGTTGGGACAAATGCTTCCAGTCTCGCTGGACGCTCTACCCGGCAGGTCATTCATGGGCAAGGTAACAGAGATCTCACCACAAGGAGATCCTTCCAGCCACACCTTCGTCATTAAGATTTCACTACCTGCCGCACCTGGAATTCGAACCGGCATGTATGGCCGCACGGTCCTGTCTCAAGGCAGCGACCGCCGCATGCTCGTTCCCAACACAGCCATAACCGACATCCAGGGTATGCACGCAGTATTCGTACTTAACGCAAGCAGCAATGCTGTCATTATGCGCCTGGTCACCCTGGGCAATCAGGTGGGCAAAGAGACCATCATACTCTCCGGTCTTCAACCCGGTGACCACATTGTTACTCAAGGCGTACAATCTCTGCACGATGGATCGGCGGTTACCTTAAATGGATAACAAAACCCCACAGGCTGGTATCGCAGGGGGTATTGCGGCAAAGTTCATCAACTCCAAGCTGACTCCCCTGCTTATCATTGCGTCATTGATGCTTGGCCTGCTTGCCGTAATGGCACTTCCACGAGAGGAAGAGCCACAGATTAGCGTTCCGATGATCGACGTCATCACGATGCTCCCTGGCTCAACAAGCAAGGAGGTCGAGCAGCGGTTAAGCACGCCTATTGAGAAGTGGATTTGGGAGATGCCGGGCATAAAGTACGTCTATTCCGTATCCCGCCCGGGTATGTCGATTGTAACTGCGCGATTTGAAGTGGGTGCAAACCCGCAAACCAGCATTGTTAAGCTGCAGCAACAGCTCGCCCACCACGCAGATGAGATGCCGATGGGCGCTTCGCAACCGCTGATTAAGGAGCGGTCGATTGACGATGTGCCCATTCTGGCCATCACCCTGCACAGCAATCACTACGACGCTTACACCCTACGCCGAATCGCGAATCGCGTGGATGTCGCCATTCGACAGGTACAGGATGTCTCGTCGACAGAAATAACCGGAGGCCCGCCGCGGGAAGTACGCGTCATATTACAGCCTGCTAAGCTGGCTGCGTATAACCTGACACCTGACCAGATTGTGCAGGCGCTGCAAGTCACCAACCAGCAGCAACAAGCGGGTACGTTCTCTAATGACAACAGCGATGTGGCCGTACGCAGTGGCCAGTTCCTAGTCAATTCCAATCAAACCGGAAATATCGTTGTAGCGGTTGTTAACAACCGTTCGGTACTCTTGAAGGATGTTGCTCACGTTTCGGAAGGGCCGGGGGAAGCAACGGATTACGTACTGTTCGGCTCCGGACCGGGAGCGCAGCACAAGCTAATTGGCGTTGAACCAGCCGTAACCATATCCATTGCGAAAAGGCATGGAACGAACGCCATATCCGTAGCGGGCGAGGTGATTAAGAAGGTTGACAGTCTGAAGGGCACACTCATACCGTCAGACGTAACCGTTACCGTTACTCGTAACTATGGCCAGACGGCTAGCGAAAAGGCCAACGATCTACTTTTCCACATGCTCGTGGCTGTAGTTTCCGTCACGCTCCTTATTGCATTCACACTGGGCCGCAAGGAGTCTCTGGTAGTCGCTGTCGCAATACCGGTGACACTGGCGCTCACACTGCTCATTTTCTACCTGTACGGATACACACTAAACCGTATCACGCTCTTTGCGCTCATCTTCTCCATCGGTATCCTGGTGGATGATGCGATTGTGGTTGTTGAGAACATAGTGCGGCATTACCGACTACCACAAGACAAACGATCGGCGTTAGAGGCTGCCATACAGGCCGTTGACGAAGTGGGCAACCCCACACTGTTAGCCACATTTACCGTCATTGCCGCTATCCTGCCGATGGCATTCGTCGGCGGTCTAATGGGGCCGTACATGCGGCCAATTCCTGTTGGTGCGTCGGCGGCGATGCTTATCTCCGTCGCTATCGCCTTCATAGTGACACCCTGGGCAGCATATCGACTTCTAAAGGGCGAGCACGAGGAGAGCCACCGTGAGGTTCATCACGGTGAGGACAACCATCCACACGTAGAGCCCGGCCACCAGGATTGGATGACACGCGTCTACATTCGCATGATGACGCCGCTTCTGGAGAGCGCACTGGCACGCTGGCTCTTCCTGGGAGGCATGGTGGTACTGCTCGTCGCTTCGCTTGCCCTGTTCGTTACTCGGTCGGTCGTCGTAAAGATGCTGCCATTTGACAACAAGAACGAGTTCCAATTGATCGTTGACATGCCTAACGGCACAACTCTGGAACAGACAGCTGCTGCGACAAGGGCGCTTGCCAACTACATTGCGACCGTACCCGAGGTTAAAAATTACCAGATGTACGTGGGCACACACAGCCCTATCAATTTCAATGGTCTCGTTCGTCAGTACTATTTTAGAAGCGCCCCTTACCAGGCAGACATACAGGTAAACCTCGTAGGCAAAAGTGAGCGTAGCGCGCAGAGCCACGACATCGTGAAGCGAATACGGCCAGAACTCGCCAAGATCGCTCAACAGTGGGGAGTGCGCCTGAAAGTGGCGGAGGTACCGCCAGGACCGCCTGTTCTTGAGAGACTAGTGGCTGAGGTCTATGGCCCAACAGATGCCATAAGAGCAGACGTCGCCGCACAAGTAAAACATGTCTTTAGCACGACACCTGGCGTTGTAGACGTCGACTGGTATCGTGACGACCCACAGTCCACAGTGCAGTACGTGGTAGATACTCGGAAGGCCGCACTGAGCGGTGTGGACGTGGGAACGGTGAGCAGAACATTGGCGGAAGCGCTTTCAGGTGTTTCCGCGGGCCTGGCGCACGATCCGTCAGCACGGTCATCCGTACCAATTCGGGTTCGTGTGGCACGCAGCGATCGCAGCAGCATTGACCAACTGTCTTCAATCTACGTTCATGCATCCAATGGGACAATGGTCCCGCTCTCGGAGTTGGTGCGCGTAGAGCATGTGCAACCAGACATTTCGATCTACCATAAGGACCTAATGCCCGTCATCTACGTGACCGGTGACGTATCTGGCAGGCTGGAAAGCCCTGTTTACGCCATCCTGGCGATGAACAAAGAGCTGGCAAAACTTCATATGCCAGATGGAGGACACCTCAATGTACTCTCTATACGTCCTCCGTTTACTACACAAAAGCCGGCAATGAAGTGGGATGGCGAGGGGCAGATAACCTATGAAGTCTTCCGAGACCTGGGCATAGCGTTCGCCGTTGTCCTCGTACTCATCTATATACTGGTGGTGGGCTGGTTCCAATCGTTCAAGACGCCCCTGGTTATCATGGCGCCAATTCCATTGACGCTAATTGGTATCCTGCCCGCACACGCGCTCTTTGGGGCGTACTTTACGGCAACGTCCATGATTGGGTTCATTGCCGGCGCAGGCATCATCGTGCGTAACTCCATTATTCTAGTCGACTTCACGGAACTGCGACTTCGCCAGGGAATGCCGCTGGAGCAAGCTGTGATTGATGCCGGTGTAACGAGATTCCGTCCTATGCTGCTTACGGGCGCCGCGGTCATTGTAGGAATGTCTGTTATTCTCGGCGACCCTATCTTCCAGGGCCTGGCACTCGCGCTTATAGGTGGAACAATCGCTTCTACCCTGCTCTCGCGACCGGTGGTGCCGGTGCTCTATTATATGATCAAGAAGAACGAGCCAGGAATTAATGTTCCACGTGATTTGAGCGGTCACCCGGTGGACGAGGCCGTTTTAAATGGAACGGCAGGAGACGATCAATAAAATGTGTACAGAGCGGTATCTGAGGCTATTGGCCGGTATTGTAGTTTTGATTTCACTTGCGTTGGGTCTCATGGTGAACCAGAACTGGTTCATCCTAACAGCACTGGTAGGTGTCAACCTCCTACAATCTGCGTTTACGAACTGGTGCCCTGCCAAAGCGCTGTTGGAGAAGATGGGGACCAAATCTGATCCTGCGTGTAATACGCACCACTAGTTATTCAATTAGTGGGTAGTGAATGGGCCCTCT
>DAIDKH010000120.1 GCA_027450145.1 Chthonomonadaceae bacterium
GTGCAATTCGTCTCACTTTCGTCTCACTTTCGTCTCACTTACCGGGAATATAACCTGCGTACACAGTATGAATGGACGAACATTTCCAATGCGGCTGTAACAGCAAGTGAATGAGATCGATAACACACTGTAGTCAACGGTAAATCGACCTAAATCTGAGTGTATAATTCACTCTAATAGTGCAATAACTCTATGTGTCTATACTAAATGAAACAGCGAAAATGTCAATCCGCGTGCAAATGACATGAGATCTCATCGGCAGAGAGACAGTGTGTCTTATGTCCACCAGATCCATGCAGCCTCAACAAGCTGTTAAATACTGCTGCGGGCGAAAAAGCCGCTTCGCGGTGCATCAGCAAAATGCTGTGTCTTTAGCAGTCAGGCAATGCAGTGGACAAACTACTGGCACCTGAAAACCGGTGAAGTAAGCGCTGACTCGAGGCATCGTGCTCCGCGGCAACCGCCTACCAGTCTCTAACCTCCGCTATCCCTCACTCAACGAGCCACGCGAATGCCAGGAGGAGGGGGCAACGACAACCAAACGCGGTCAAACCACCTACCGCTGGCCACTGTTGGTCTACCTGTTAGCGCTATGGGTACGGTGTTGAGTATCCTCGTGCCGACTTCCAAAGTATGCGGTTTAGTGTCTGTTCATTCGCTGCGTCGGGGCTGGTCCAGTTTTGCGATGCGCTAAGCATTGCAAGTCGGCGGCGGACGCCGGTGAGTGCAGGTGCCGCGGGATTGAACGCATCAAGAGCTATACGTTCAGGAACGGAATTAAATGGCTTGAGATTAGGTACAGTGGTAAAGCAGGCGTACATTATTGGGGCACGTGCATCCATTTGGTTCATTGGAGGAAGACCCAGCATATGCTCCATTGTATGCAGAATGCTGGTCTGGTTGTAAGATTGGTGAACGACACGGCCCATAACGGTATACGGACTAATCACCATTCCAACCGATCGGTGCCCGTCTACATGATCAAGACCGTCTTGTGCATCATCTTCCGTAACGAATATGCAAGTGTCCTTCCAAAAAGGGCTGTGCGAAATTGCCTCAACCACACGCCCAAGTGCGAGGTCATTGTCTGCCACCATTGCCTGTGGAGTTGGCTGGCCAGGGGTGGTGCCAGAGGTATGATCCTGGGGTAGGTAGAGCAGTGTAAGCGAGGGCATTTTGCCTTTCAATGCGTATTTGCGCAGCTGGTTAATGTAAATGCTCGCGCGAATTTGGTCGGGGATCGCCAGGTTCCAGCCCGGGTACGGTTTGAACGTATGTCGCCAGAGCCTTTGAATTCCCAGGGATTGCTGAAAGTGAAACTGTCGCTTTCCCTGCTTATACTCCTCGTAGAGCGTGTGAAAAGAGGCCGATGGTTTGGGCGTAGAATAGACCATTTCCCCGAAATTAACAACAGAAAGGCCATGTGCAAGCGCATCGTCCCAGATGAAGCCGCTAGACGAATAGGTAATTGGATCATCGCCAAACGTGTAGCTGCGGGTAAAGCCGCCAAACGCCTTCTCTAGATGGTCGGTGCTGTTGCCTTCGGTGAGCCAGCTGTGACCATCCGCGGAGATGGTTCCATTGCAGTAATAATTATCGAGGAGTTCAAACTGGCGTACAAGACGATGGGCATTGGGTGTCACCTTTTCACCATACATAACAAGGGCACTATCACCATTGCCTCGCCGTACATCGCCAAGCACCTGATCGTATGTTCTATTTTCGCGAATGATATAGACCACATGGTGAAAAATGGATGGACTATGCCAACTGGAAGGTACTGGAACGGGAATTGCGGATGTGTGCCTGGATAGTGGTCGCCTACCGTCCCCCAACGTGCTGGCTACGCGCGCGGTATCCCTATGAAGTTGCGATGCTGTGGGCAAAGGTATGCAATCTACCGTGCCCAGGTAGTCGAACACGCTGAAGCCCTTCGCTCCCTTTGGCTTCAAGCGTGCTCCCAGGCCCTTCACGTCTGCCACGCACAGTTCGCCCCCGGCAACAACCAGACTGCCGGGGTACCAGCCCGTGGGCAGCCAACCTAGCGAATGACCAATTTTGCCGCTTCGGCGTAGCGACAGCACATCCACCGCGTTGTTTCCCGCCGCTGCCACAAAGAGCCGTTGATGTTTTGGACCCATAACGAGCGCATCTGGCATGCTGCCAAAGAGCATATGTCGCCATGGGTGCACCGTCACTGTTTGCGCAAGGGTATTCGTGGTGGTATCGATTACAGAGACAGTGTCGCTGTTCGCATTCGCAACGTAAAGCTTATGCCTCATAGCATTCAGCTGGAGGTCACATGGGTGCAGACCCACGGGTATGCGCGCGACAACCTTCAAGGTGACAGCGTTCACCACCGATACCTCTCCAGTATCCGCAACACCGCGGCGGTCTATAGGAACGGCAGTGCCCGCGGACTTCGCAGTCATTTCACCACTCAACGGATGCCTGCCCCCCCAGTCGGTAACATAAGCGGTCGTTCCGCCTGGGGACAGCGCGATACCCCAGGGCGCAATGCCCACAGAAACATGCGCTACCACTTTGCGAGAAGCGAGGTTAACGACCTCCACGCTGTTGGCGATAGAGTTGCAAACCCATGCCGTCTTTGAGTCATGACTCATTGCGATACCACAAGGCATCGCCGCGCCGTTTTCGTGCAAGCCAGGCAACTTTACGCTACCGTGCCATACATAACCACTCGCATTTCGTTGCGCAATGTAAAGACTGTTGCCAGCGCTTGTGGCGAGAAGCGTGCTGCCGTCGGCGGTTACAACAATACCGTGCAATGAGCCGCCACCGTGGGGAAACGGCAGCCGTTGTACGACACGTAAACTGGTTCTGTCCAGGACCTCGATCCCTGCGTTATCCTTCACAAAGAGCAAGCGACCTGCTTTATCCGTGCAGATATCCACGGGACGCGTTGTCAGACGTATACTCCTGCCTGCGGGATGAATAACCTGCCCATCTGGGAGAAGTATGCTTCCCTTTACCTCGCCAACCTTAGCCACACCAGGCAACGTCGCCGCTACGGCTAGTACTGCTAATAGAATTGACCTCATTCCAGCTCCCCGTTCTCACAGTCTATAGGGGATTATAAACTATAAGCCTGGCCCGTAAAACCAGCCGCCCAGGAATCTCAAGTTAACGACCCATCCACTTCGCGGTTATGAGGAGACGGCGAACTGAGGCATCGATATTCGAGGAAGCTATCTTATGAGCTTTGGAATCTGAGCAAGCGAACCTAAGAGGTATACCTCTCCGTGTGGGCAGCAGAAGTAGAATGTAGGCGTTCCTTGAATTCACAGCCGCTTGCCATCATGTAAATCCCGGGTAACAATCGACTTAGCGGTGGTGGCCAACGCACGTGCAAACCCTTTTTGAGGCAGTTTTAAAGCTGCCGCTAACGACATCAGGTGTTTACGATCCAATTTGCCATTCACGGCAAAAAGCGCATCGTGCATCGGCCAAAATTCACCCAGACAACCTGCTGCCTCCGCCGTGAGTGCAGCGGACATGGCGTACGGATGCACGGCAGTGAGTGGATAATCGCGAAACACAAGGCATACTCGACCCTTATAGCTGTTTAGCAGCGACATAACCCTCCTGTTCGCATCGATACAAAACGGGCATTCATAGTCTGCAAATTCGACGAGCGTATACGCACGAGAGGCTGCTCCTCGTGCGTGAGGATGCGGCCCCATAACCATCGAAGGTGTAAACGTCGTAAGGCGGGGAGGCGGCGCTTTAACCGCTGGAAGGTGGGGTTTATGCACCCAGGCGGCATAAAACAGGCCCACAGCAGAGATTGCAACGAATAGTATCATCCGCCGCTCACCGTATGTTAAACCCACGTTATCCTGCGGTATGTTCATCTGGCAGGCACAGTGTACAAATCATACTTGTAGTAGAAGCTAATATGCGAACAATCGGGCTGCCACCTGACCTCACCTAGTTCTATACTGGGTACCGTAAACGGGAAGTGGGGTTTCGAAAACGGGATGGCACCAACAACTTTGCATTCAGTTCCATCCGGCCAGCCCACCACAATGTACTCGCTGTCATTATTCATGGCCAATAGCGCCATCCGTCCACGTTGGTTGGTAGCATCTTGAAAATCACGCAGGTGATCGTACGTCTGCCAGTTCCAAACTGCCAATGGGTGGGCCGGGTGAATTACATATCTTTGTAGTCCTGTTTGCGATAGGAGGGCAGGATCATTTCTGCCTGCTCCTGGTCGCCCTGGGTAAAACATTTGGCGATCCGAGGAGGTACAGAGAAGGTCGAAACCCGGCTGGTATTTACCGGGGCTATTTGGACCATGGGCGTAAAGCAGCTTCGTCTCTTTTGGATTGTCTAAGTTAAACACCATGTAACCTATTTCACCTAGATACCCAGCTTTGTCATTATGCTTAGGTGAGTATACATCGGTGACCCATCGCCGACTACCTGGCAGCCAGTCCGCATCTCCAGCCAGCATGTCAGTCCTAATGTGCCACCTTAGCAATCTTTTTCCATCTATCGACGAGCAATAAAACGAGTCGCCATGGTCATCATTGTTCCATAAGAGCCAGCGGCCATCAGGCGAAAGCCGAGCAATAGTATCCTTTGGTGAGCATCTATGACGATTAAATTGAGAGGAGAGCCCAGTAAGCGCTACCGAATGGTGATTGACGATATTAAAGCGGACAAACTGAATCTTATGTTTAACCGTGCGTGCTAGCAAGAGGTGGTTTTCGTCCAGCCACTGATACGTGTAGAAATTATTAATGCCGCCCTCAAGTGTGGTATACCCGCGGAGATTTAACACCTTTGTAGACATGCTTAACAGCAAGGGGGGACGCCGATAGATAACCACGGCGCTCCACAGCGCGGCCGTTACGGCAATGACGCATGCAACGTTAACAACCTTACGACGTTTGCCAATGAGGCGTAGCGCTTGATGTAAAACGATACTCATTGATTCCCTCTCCAGTTACCGACATCTAGCCGCAAAAATGAAGTTGGTGAAACACAGTTAACAGCTCACCGCAAGAGGAGCCAGCCAGCACTTGCAATTAATATCCCCAGCAACGACCCAATGATGCAGAGAAACCGAAGACGCAATTCAGACCTGTTACCCATATAGCAATGACCTGCTAGTTTTGCAGGCAGTTAGTAGCAGCACACAAATGATAAAATCCATCGTTCTTAGGATGCGTAAAGCCGGGTGGACAGTTTGTGGGGGAGTCAGTGCACTGCATTGGCTGCCCCGTAACAACGTTCGCCGTGACACACTGATTTGTGGTGTTACACACATAGCAACACGCATCATATTTAATAGGTGCGGCCCATGCAGCACGCGCACAAAAGAGCAATGTTAAAGTGGCGTTGAATGTTAGTGCGCCGTAAAGGAATGGAAGAAGAAGTGGTCTCAAACGATATCGTAGTCCCATTTTCAATACCCCCTTTAATACAGCCGTTACCTACACGGTAAAGCCGCAATACGAACGTATTTCCGCGATGCCGAACAACTACCAATTTCCCAAGCCTGCATGAACGTGTTAATGTTGATCGATACGCTGCCAATCTAGTTTGCCAAGCTTAGCAATAACCTGTAATTAACACCTATGCAACTAGCCAATTGTACTCCCCCC
>DAIDKH010000121.1 GCA_027450145.1 Chthonomonadaceae bacterium
ATAGTTCGCGCCACAGTCGGGCTGTTGATGAGTTGTGCATTCTGTTCGTCCAGCATTGCCCACTCCCCGTGCATTTCATGCAAATCGGGATCGTCGGTCTTTATAGGACGAAAGGTATCTATACCGACGTGCAGCGTGCAATATGCGCGGCGTATTCCTGCAACTTCCAGCTCGTTCAACATTTCACTGCTAAAGTGCAAGCCGGCCGTTGGGGCTGCTGCAGAGCCAGGGTGAACCCCGTACACCGTTTGGTACCGTTCTTCCTCGTTAAGAGGCAGGGCGGTGTGGATATAGGGTGGAAGTGGTGCAGTACCCCAGGTCTCCACGGCATCCGCATGCTGCCGCGACGGAAATTCCAAAAGACGCTCACCAGACGGGCTTATTGCAACAACGAGAGCGGTGACCTCCTGCCCATCGGATTCGACGATTGTAATCTGCTTGCCAGGTGTAAAGCGCCGCGCGGGCCGCAACATGGCAAACCACTGTGTGTCACTTGTACGCCGGGTGATGAGAACCTCGGCATGGGCAGCCCCGGCCCGCTTAGCCGATAAACGGCGGGCAGAAACCCGTGTATTATTGAATACAAGGAGATCGGAAGTGGACAGAAAACCTGGAAGGTTCTTGAATTGAGTGTGACTGATCTGTGCGGTAGTACGGTTGATCACCATCAATCTTGATTCACCACGCGGCACTGGTACCTGTGCAATAAGGTGGCTTGGGAGGTCGTAGTTGAATTGTTCGGTTAGCATGCACGACTCCTGAGGGCCTTCGTGTAGCATATTTTAGCCGTGACAAGCCCTTTGTGTCAAGCAGGCGTAGCATATACAAAAGCCTGCGGCGACCACTTTTAGGCTAGCTACCTGGCTAAGGTGGTTTGCTGGCTAGCGCGTGGTAACAGCATCATTAGTGGCAAGTTTGGCATGGGCTGCGGAATGAACAGTGCACGTGTAGAAGCGCCGGGATAATCCTGTGGAATTTCTATACGTTCTACATATACCGGCCGACCCGACAGCGCTAATGCGAGCAGCCTCCGAGGTTGTCCTATGGCGGTCCACGGCACAGGATCGATACCGCCGGCAGCGAGCATGGCGCGTGTGCGAACGTGGCCAATATGAGGCATAACACTGGGGTGCGGCTTACCGTGAGGGAACAGTAAAAGATTGGCGTACCCTACGTCGCGCGATATTGGCACGATTATACGGTTGCTGTTGCGTTGCAAGTACCACGCGAGGTACACGGGATTAGCTCCGCTCACAATCACGGCATCACCTGGCGTGTTGTGGCGCAAGTAGGTCACAAGAATACGGTTTGTAGGTGTGGTTTGAAGGTGGTTATAAAGCGTCGGCAGCAACGGCTGCAGCGTTCCTAAGGCAGCTGCCAACACCCATACATTGCTCTGTATTGTGGCGGGAATAAGCTGGGCAGTACCCACGCCTCCGGCAACAAGCAGGAGCGCAATAGGCAATATGAAAAATCGCGTGCCGGTGTAGGCGTAAAACAGATGCGCGGCGGCTGCCGGTACGCAGCCCAGGACCAGAAATTCGGTGTACGCCGGTAAGAGCGGGTGCCTTTTATTTCGCAGAATGAGGATACCTAAGGCACCTGCGATGAGCGCCAGGTAGATGCGAGGTGAGTTTAAAGCAAAAAGGTTCATCGCGATGTTTCGGGCAGACCAGACAATGGAGGGGAAATCGTAGGGAAATGCACACCAAAAGTGGTACCCAGTACGTAGCGGCGATCCGAATGTAACGGCGTTGTATGCGAAGATAGCCCCAATTCCTGTCAACACCGGTATCAAGAGACATAGAGTAGATAAAACTGCGTTTCGGCGGCTCTCCAGTTTTAGAAGATCGGGTATCAGCATGACAGCGAAGGGTAGAAAGAGCCCAATCATGTCGTAGCGCATTGAGAAAGCAATGCCGGTGAGAACACCCGCTAAAGCGTAGTCAACACGGGTATCCTTGCCGTGTGCTCGTGTGCTCGTGTGCTCGTGTGCTCGTGTGCTCGTGTGCTCGTGTGCTCGTTTAGCGCGAATTCGCAGATAAAGCAGGCACGCCAGTATGCCAATAGCGGCCGTAGTGCCGTCGGAAAGGATGCGCGTGATACCCAGCCGGTAATCTGCCGAGAGCAGCAGCGCGAGAACGGCCAGCGCACCACTCCACAAACCGCCAAAACGTTTTCCTATGTACCAGGCAGCCATGACACCCATGAGTCCAACCGCGAGTACCGCGAAAATGCCGTTACCAAGGTCACCGGGCAGCAGGCGGTAAATAGGCGCCAACACGAGCAGGGGAAATCCAGGCGGGTATCTATCCGGAAAAACTTTGCCAAGCAGCACGATGTTGTATTGACCCTGGGTTGCCAAGCGCCACGCACCCACAGCGTATTCCGCGGAATCGGGCACCGTGCTCAGATTGCCGGCATCGTACGGCGACCGGAATAGCAGCGCCAATGTCAACGATGCGAGGAAAACTATCACCAACACAACCGGCAGGTTGGATTTCGTCGTTTGCCGCTCATCGGTACCCGAGTTTGAAGATTTCATGCCGATATTATAACATCCCCAGTAGGTGTAATAAATTGGTCACTTGCCCCTTTGGTTATCGCAATCCGTGGTTGACGCCGCTAAAAATGCCGAATGTGCTGGGGAGTGCCATGCGCGTTGTCATTTGAATGTACGACCCGTGAGCAAAATCTTTTAATAATATGCTCAAAATCTCTTGACAGGTACTTTACAAGTTGTTATAATTCACACGTTTTCCAGTAATTGTGCGCGCTTATAACTTTTCTGCCATGACGTTGAGTTGAATGGAGTGACGCACTGATATCTGTACATCCACAGTGTTATGCAACCAAGATGCGGCAAAACCAGTGGCCATAGTTGCCAATCAGCTGCTCTCGATCACATTTCCAGCAGCCGGTATGACCGGCACCGGCCGATCATCGCTTGTGAACACGTACCTTTATCCCGGCGCCGAGAAGACTGCGGAAACGCAGTATAACGAGGCTGGTTCTGCGGTATGGCAGCAGCTGTTTACGTATGGGCCAGAAGGTGAGTCGCTAACCCGCACAGGCAGTACGCAGCCAGTGAGCGAAACCTATGACGCGATGTACCGCGTGGCAACGGTTACTGATGGGGACGGCGACAGCACCCATTACACCTACAACTCGCAGGGCTATCCGGCAACCGTCGCCTATCCTGGCGGTGATACGGTTACCTTCACTTCGTATGATAACGACGGGCACCTGCTTCAGCGCGTAGATGGCCGAGGTGTTGTGACCAACTATGTTTACAACGACCCTGAAAGCAATCTGAGCGATATTCAGTATCCTGCAACACCCGCGATTAACGTGCATCTAACGCATGACGGCTATGGCCGCGTGACTGCCGTAAGCGATGGAACTGGCAGTCAGGCGATTACCTACGATGATCTCGACAACAAGGTAGAGGACGATACAACGTACACCAATCTGCCTCAGGAGACGATTTCGTGGAACTACAATCCGGATGGTAGTCGGTCCACGTTAAACATTCCTGGAGGCGGTACCTTCAGCTACACGTATGACGCCGGCGGCAGGTTGACGGGACTGACAAATACTACCGGCCAGAGCTGGTCGTGGACGTATTTGAACAATGATTGGCTGGTGAACCAGCTTGACAATGGTCTCGTTTCGCAAAGCTATACACGTAACGCCCGTGGCTTTATAACGGAAATTACCAACAAACTCACCAATTCTGGGCAGACAGAGCTGTCCGACTACCGCGTGGGATGGGATACCGTCGGCAATCTGGGTACTATTGCGTCAACTGTGCCGCTTGTACCAAACTTCAGCGGAACCACCGACTTTACCTACGACTACAAAACTGAACTAACCGGTGAGCAGTCGACCAGAGTGGGCGGTTACCAGTACGCAAACACGTATGATGGTGCGGGTAATGCAACTACCTACAAAGGATCTGCGCAGGCGTATAATGTAGATAATCAGAACACGGCCAACGCGTTTGACGGCGACGGAAACCCCACCACCTATCACGGCAGCGGTCTAACATGGGATGCAGAAAATCGCATGACTTCGTTCGGCTCACTGTTGACAGCGGGTTACCGAGGCGATGGTCTACGCGGCTGGAAGCAGACGGCGGCTGGGCGCACATATTATCTCTACGATGGTTCGGCTCCTGTTGCAGAACTCAACTCTTCAGGGGCAATTACCGCAGTGACCACCTTCGGTCCAGGCGGACCATTGGCGCGCAACACCGGCGGCCGCACGCTGCTCTACACGCCAGATGCGCAGGGTAACGTAATCCAACAGGTGAACGCCAGCACGAGCGTCGTGGTGGCTATCTACGCATACGACGCGTGGGGCGGGTGCACCGTGGCGACCAGCGATCCTTCGGCGGGGAGCGACCCGTATGCGGGGTATGGCGGGCTTCACGGGTACTATACCGACTGGGAGACGGGGCTGCAGCTTTGCGGCCTGCGGTACTACGACAGCGCGGCGGGCCGGTGGCTGAACCGCGACCCAATATCGTATGCCGGCGGCGTGAACGTTTACGAGTACTGCGACGATTTTGTGACTAGTGAAACTGATGCCACTGGTGAATTCAATTTCCCTTGGACGCCAACGATAGGTTGGAGTACTGTGACCTGCCTTATTTCGATAGGCCAGGGAGAGTTGCAGGGTGCTAGTGTGTGCGATATCGCTACCAATTGCGCCTGCACATTACTTGCTTCGATAGTCACTGCGGCATTTGATGTTGCTTTCCCAGAGTTTGGTGCGTTGGCTAACGGGTGCTTGCCGGGTGCTATCGCTTCAGGCTGTAGCGAACTTTTAGGCTTCCTATGCGATAGGTGCCACAACGGTGCGGAGAGTGTAGGTTGTCGTGTGTTGGGTTTCCTTGCGGGACTCATTACTGGCTGTATTGCGGGTGTTATTGGTGGCTCTGTGCCGAATTTACAAGAGGAGGAACAGGATTTGCTGAGCAACCTCTTTGGAGCGTTTTACGGTGGCTCCTATCCTGGTGCCGTAGACGCTGGATGCCAATATGCCAATGGTTAGCCGGTATGGAGGTGCTAATATGCCAATCGAGATTAAATCCACGCGATCTCAGCCGGGTAGCCGAGGAACGCTGATGTGTCGCCTGCTGTGGCTGGTGTTCGCACCTATCAGATTCATCACCCAATATGATAGGGTGCGGAATGCAAAGCAACTTGCAGCCGCTGCCACTGCTGGGCTCATTTTATGCGGTGGTATGCTAATCCCTTCGATTCAGCGCGTACTTAACGGCAAGGATGCTTTTTCAGGCTATATACGGCAACCCAGTAGATGGCACGCAGGCGTATATGACTACACCCCGATATCGACTATGCTGTGGATTTTTGTGTTCCTTTGCGTACCGTTTGTTTATACACTGTGTGGCGCTCTTTTCGTGGCAGGTAGTAGGCCACTCTCAGATTCCACGCTTCCGCCTTTAAAGTCCGATGTTGATGGAACAATTGAGGAATAGCTAAACCGCGGGGCAATTGTTGAGAAAATGAAGGGAATGGATCCTATGGCTCATCCAACCCAAAAGTACAACACCGAAGATTGTCCAGGTTTGGATGGAGAGATTGC
>DAIDKH010000122.1 GCA_027450145.1 Chthonomonadaceae bacterium
CCGGTAGCGGCAGCGCTGGCAACGACGGCGCAGGGTAGAATGTAAACCCGCGAGGCGAAGCGGCGCTTGCGCTAGGCTAAAATCTCCTGCCAACTGCGCCCAGGATCGTGCTTCTCACCGAAAGTTACAAGGACTTCACGAAGTTTCACTAGGTCCATGATGGAGTCAAGATCGCTGATGGTTTTCTCATCAGCTTCACCAGCCTCCATCGTTCCGTTGATTAAAATCCTGTTTCGGTAATGTGGGCGATAAACCGCCATAGCTTCTGCGCTATCTACCTCCAACGCCCCGGCATTTAACAGCAGTTTCACTGCTTCTTGATTGTTGCCTAGACGCGCCAATTCCAGCATCGTCTTTCCGCCGGGACCGACGGCATTTACGTTCACGCCGTGAGAGATTAACAGTTCTGTTGTTTCATTGGAATGCATGATTGCCATCAACAGTGGGTTAAAGCCATTGACAGTTTGGTAGTCTACATCTACATCGAACTGATTAAGAAGTAAGGTGGGAATATCTGAAGTTGTGTTCTTACACGCGATATAGAACAGAAACGAGGCTCCTCCCGTATCGTCAGAATGCCGTGCGCCGGCATCTAATAACAATCTCACGATCTCAGTTTCGCCCTGGTAAACGGGTATCAACAACGGGCCATTCGGCCAGGAAACCTCACGGCAATTGGCGCCATTACTGATGAGAGCGTGCACCGCAGACGTTCTCCCATTTTCTGCTGCATAGATTAGCGCCGTACGGCCCCGCGAGTCTTCACGATCAAGTGCTACACCCCTGCTGACAAGAGCATCAATTACTTCCGGTAGCCCCCTCTCGGCGGCCAACATTAGCGGAGTTAGTTCAACCTGGTAAGTGCACGTTACAAATGTTTCCAGTACTTCCAGCGAAATCGTTGGCATATTAACCAGTACATCACAGGATCCTCGCTCCTCAATATACCGAACCAGATTTTCCATGTCGACACGGTTAACGTCGCTAATAAACTCCATCATATTTGTCCCCAAATGACTGCACGGTCAACTACGGTACTATCGTCGGCGCTCTATTAGGACATACACTGTCCATAGGTACCAAAATAGAGAAGTGCTTTGAATATCCTTGTTTGAAGCACGAATAATGGCACAACTTCATCCCACCCCGTGTGGGCAGAGTCTCAAATCCAGTGAAATCGCAGTCAATTTGACTCTGCTGTGGTTGGCCGCAGTAACCAGCGCACGGCCCCGCCTTTGGGCGTACCGGTAGCGGCAGCGCTGGCAACGACGGCGCAGGGTACACGGGCTCTATGCAGTGGTGCTTGTGCCATACAGCAATCAGTGTTACGGCCGCGGTTGGGAGCAGAGCGTTGATAGCTCTTCCCATGTGTAAATAGCGTGTACGCGCTGCAACAAAAATGTCAAGTCTTCCACGCTTGCCACGGCGTTTAATCTTGAATGCGCCTCGTTGAGCGCTGTGCCGCCGTAGTGCGGTTTACTGCCTGTATGCGTGGAAGCGACATTGGCTATTACGACACTAAATATCTGATTGATGATATCCCTACGTAACTGCTCGCCCGCGACGGCCGCCGGCGCGCCATTGCTAACGAGCAACGCTATAACGTCCGGATCACCGCGTTCTAATGCTAACGCTAATGCCGTCTTTCCCCACGGGTCAACAACTGCAACACTGGCTCCAGCCTCCAGCAACATCTTGACGTTTTGAGGACTGCCGTCCATAACGGCTCTTAACAGAGGTGAAAAGTTTACATCACCCTTTGGGTTTGGATCTGCACCTGCATGAAGAACTGCGCCAAGCATGCGGCACGTTCCACATGCAGCCATCTCTATTGAGGATATATTACTTCCCTCATTTGCCAACTGTAACCTCGCTCCACGCGCCATTAGATCAATAACGATCTCATCGTCGTCATTCTCAAGTGCTAATCTAAGCAAGGTTGACAGGTTTACTAGGTTGCCACCGGCATCCAACGCAGATCGGGAAGCTAATAACTGGTAGCAACGGAAGCGACGGTACCTGATTGAATAGTGTATTGCACGCCAGCCAAATAGAGTCTCCTGATGAACGTCAACCCCGCGATCTAGGAGCAGGGCCGCGGTGTGAACCATCCCATGTCGTACAGCCCTCATCAGTGGTGTCTCCCCGTTTCGATTGGGCTTCATGAGCTGTTGGGGCGTGGAACGATATATGAGTCTTGCGGCACTGTCGTGCGCGTGCATGTCAATCGCCCGCACAAGCGTTACTTTTTTTGGAGTCATTGATTGTTTGCTCATTTGCCTCCTAAGGCCTCGCGAACATGGCATCGCATGGTAAACATGCCGGTATCTCGAGAGTTACCTGTGTTCCGTCCGGACAATTGTACGTGCAATGTTTATAGATACCGTCCGACCGTGATCCTACTAAGGCGCACATCATCCACTTACCCGGACCCGCTGGGCCTTCGACGCACGGCCCCGCCTTAGGGCGTACCGGTAGCGGCAGTGCTGGCAACGACGGCGCAGGGTACACGGGCTCTATGCAGTGGTGCCAAACCCAGTTACCCATGCAAGTAAATGGACCGGTGGTCTGGTCTGGATTGGCCGGATTGTACCGGCAAATTTCGATTCCAGCTTCGATACCACACGCAATAACCGGAACGGGACCTACCGAGATAGGCCCATCGGGCACGCCGACGCCTGGCTCAGGGTCCCCTGGAAAGTTACCAACAGGCGGACTTGGAAAGTCAGTACCTGGCGTTGTGACTGGCTCGTAACCAGCAGGTGGTTCATCTGTAATTGGTCCTGGCATGATGGCTGGGCTGTTGCCTGCGGCATCCTGCATGACGAGTGGCAGGTCGCCCTAGTTGCGAGAATGTATACTGCACGAGCTACCCCATTTCCAGTGTTGGCCAGCATTACATTGGCTTAAACCACATATGGATAAGGGCCAACTCGCGATTGCTAACTGGTTGGAATGAATAGAAAGGCGAACCAAACCCGCCGGTGGAATACCCGATAACCTTGCCGTTAAGACCGAATACTACGAGCCGCGAGTAGTCGACAGCAGCGTCTGCACCTATCCAAATCCGATCTGTGCCAGGCTCTAACTCCACGGTTCTTGCATGGTACGGCCACGGCGTATTCAACACCCTGGTGTGCACTCCAACAACCGTCTCCACATCACTGTTGTTGGTTAACAACGCTAGTACACCGGTTCGCCCATCATAGTCCCAATAGGGAGCCAAAATGGAATTGAAGTTGTGGCATAGCCACGGTGCGTGAAGCAATAAACATGGCGCACTGTATGGCTTTACGCATTCAATATCACCGTTTCTTAAAAGCTCTGCGTAGTTGCGTGAATCATAGTGCCCGCGCACGTCTGCTACATTCGAAATGGTTGTAACTCGGCGTGATTTAAGGTTGATACACTTGACAACATCCCCTGATTCGGTCACAAAGACGCGATTATGGGTGATTGCTGCGCCAAGGGCATCGTGGGCCTGGTTAGTAAGTGCGACGAATGGCGTCCTTTTGTTGGCAGCACGTAAGACTAAAACACTTGAGGTCTCGTTAAGTCCTTTCATACCAGCAACCAAAACATCCGGTGCTACCGCAATCCAGTGTACCGACCCAGTTTCATACCCGCGTAACCTCAGAACTAAATCCTTTATGCCGTTACCGGTACTTAATCCCAGGAATGGCCGGCAAGCGATCACAGGATGCTCATAGCCGCCGAAATCAACAAAATAACGCCTAGAGCCAAGCAACCCAATAGAAAATATCGTACAGCCACTAATTAACAATAACAAACCACAGGCGATTATTCGACGTGTGTTATTATTCGCCCCCCGCGTGTTCATACAGAGTAACCTCCCCCGGTGGCACTAAAATGCACTTGGCGACCACCAAGGTTGTTCACCGCTGGAATAAGCACAATCAAGCATAGAACTTGCCCAAGTGTAGCAAACGAAAAACGGAAAATGATATGCTGGTAAGTTCGTGTTCGATGCAGCGATGCAATCACACAGTGCCAACTCGAAGGCTAGAGTGTGCGAATTGGAATTTGGACCGTCTGACCATGGATCGGGTTTAGAACCCGGTGGGTTGGTACCACCCGGGCCGGAGTCGGGATCGTTTCCCCCTAAGTTGCCCTTGTTTAATTCACCCTTGCTCCATGGCCCATTCGTCGGCCAAAAGCCGTAATCTACGGGGCTTGAATGATGTTTTACTGATGAGCAGGGAAACCCTGAAATAGAGCATTGAATAAGCTCGAAATGAATGTACTCGTGGTCAGGAAATCCATATGGCCCACCAGGAACCGCGATTGCATCAGCCAGGCCGCTGGGGTCATGGCCAGTAACCGGGTTCTGCTTGGCATAGGCGTACAGGTTTGGTTCAGCGCCGCTTGGGTCCCGCGTGAGGAAGCTGCCGTGCGCAGGGCTGTAGTAGCGATAGGTAAGCAGACATAGGCCGCTTTCGGGGTCGGTGTAAGCTTTCCTCACTTTCATAACCTATCTCCAACATGTGTGCTTTACACAAAGTGATTTCGGCTCCATGAACCGATTACCAGTTTGACTCTAGTTTGAGGTGCGATCGCAGAATAGTTTCGCGAATGACACGGTACTCATTCTGGGTTATGGGCTGGAACCAGGGCATTACCCCTGCTCCTTGTACGGAGCGGCCCAGTGGTTTACCGTCATCGCGGTACACCACCAGGCACCAGTTAACCGGAAACATCGCTTCGCAAAGCCACACATAGGGGGTGCCCGGGTCAAGGTACAGTGATTGAATACCGACAAGGCCCGGAATATTCCAGGTTTGCGCCTTGCCCCCCACAACCATAGTTACCGCATTGTACGAGGTAGAATAGGCCAACCGGTCAGTAGCTGGGTCATAATCCCACATACTACCATCACGGTTATCACACGTGGTCACGAAATTCGCCAAGGTGGCACTGCTCATTGGCATCCTGTATAACTGACGCTGCGGTTTGCCAGGCTGGTTCAACATCACCGCACCGCTCTTCGTGATAACGGCATACGCCGGGCTTA
Source organism: Chthonomonadaceae bacterium (assembly GCA_027450145.1). Lineage (GTDB taxonomy): Bacteria > Armatimonadota > Chthonomonadetes > Chthonomonadales > Chthonomonadaceae > JAJZFK01. The sequence continues at coordinate 5,033 of DAIDKH010000122.1, forward strand.
AATAGTTACCCCTGCCACTTAGCGCCCCCTTCTCAGGCGTATACACGTGCGATTTAAGGTTGTAGAAGATTACATGAGGCATCCCGGTTTGAGGATGAACGTTGATGAGCACGTTGCTTTCACCCACAGCACTTACCGTAGGCTGCGTGTTGCAGTTGTTCACTCGCGACACCTGAATCGGTGTTGGTCTCAACAAACTTTTATCGTCCGACGTTGGACGTTTGGTACCACTAAACTGGATCTTTGGGTTAATGTCATTGATCCAGTAGCTCGGCGTAACTCGGTATACATCATCCTCCCAAGATATGGTGTTCACCCCGTTACGATTATAGAGCA
>DAIDKH010000123.1 GCA_027450145.1 Chthonomonadaceae bacterium
CGGTTTTCGTCCCCACCACTTTCCCAGGCCAGTGAGTGTCTGGCTGGCGCCTGCCTTTCGCTCCTTGTACGACTCAGCGGAGAGGCGGGCAATAGGAAACTGCGTCTCAATAAAGCTAGGCATTCTATTTAGAGCTCCAGACTTGTTTGTGTGTGCGCAAGCAGTTCACGCCGCGCTTTGGGCGGCAAGCCTTCGCCGCGCACGAAACGATTTTCCGCCAGCGCTGCGCGCAAGGCTCGCCGCCACCCTTCGCGCTGGTGGGCCTGGCCGGTGGTTGCGACCGTCATTGTGTAGAGCCACCAGCGCTCCTCAGGAGCAAGCGCCTCCCAGTTTAGTAGCGCGTTGGGTATGTTGGCTGGCAGGGCGTCTTCAACGGCCCAGCAGAGAATGCAGAGCTCCTTTCCCAGCGACGGGTGGAGAGGAATCGGCCTGGCGCTGTTCTTTTGGTACCGTGCTGTAGTAAGACCGTTTGCCCGAAGTCTCCGGTTCGCCTCGATCCAAAATCCCGGCGCTAGTGCCAGCCACCTGCCACGGTCAATCTGCACCCGAACAGCCGGATCACCTTCCGCAGGCAGCGCTATCTCATCCGGGTTGAGTGGCTGGGCTTCATGGCTTCGAATTTCGTGAATAGTGACGAGATCGCTACGGCCGGTACCCTTTGGAATATGAACCAGAAACCCATGGCGGCTCTCACCAACCACCCAGCCCAGCCCGGTGGTCTTCCGCGCTGAGCTGCGCGGAACCGCTTTGGCAGCACTCGCAGTCATTTTAAGCCCTCATCGCCTGCTTCACGTGATTAGCTTCATAGCGTATAGCTCTTGTCTTTACCCATTCCAATAACGCGGTGCCTGTTTTAAAGTGCATAGATCCCACTCGCATCGTTAACGTACCGCTCGTAACAATTTCCTGCAATCGGTTGATACGATGCTCGAGCGCCTCCATGTCGTAGCCGCCAGATGCAGCGCCGGCATATTCAATAGTTTCGTCGTCCGCCAGAGCTTCGTCTACCGCCAGTGTTTCCGCTGCAATGACGATGCGTATGTTGTGCGCGCGGGTTCCGGCTGACTGCCCCAGCTGTCGCACAAACTCCCACACCTCACCGGCGCCATCCAATTTCGTACCCTGTGTCCATTCAGCGGGCAAATCCAGCGCGATCCCGTCTGCGGCGCCCTGCCCGCGCTCAGGTATGCGGATTGCCAGGTCTTCCGACTGGATGTCGTACGCCGCACACACAGCACGGGCAAGCACGACTCGGCAGCCTTTCGGCACGCTGAATGGCCCATCGTAGACGGCTGCGGTCCTGTTCGTTGGCGAACTGCCATCTGTGGTCACTCTGATCTCAATCGCATCCACTTGGGGGACTACTCGAAGCTCCACCTCGTCGTGGTCGCCGCGATTATGCAATTGGAACTTTAGTCTCGGATTGTTCTTCCACTCCTTTGGTTTGCTTTTACGTTGAGGGTTTTGCTTATCGATCGCCATGAAGGAATACCGAAGGGCTTTTGCCTCAAATTTTGACGGTGTGGGCACCGGGCTCGAGGCTTCTGTCGCGTAGGCGTCACCGGTCTCGTATACAAGTGCGTCCGCATGCAGCGGTTCAATCGCCAGATAGGTCACCTCGTCGGTTGCCCCGTCGCCGGACAGCACACGTATTTGCACATCGGGTTCTGGCGGTGGGAACGGGCCGCGCCTGATATAGTTTCCTTCCTGTCGCCAGATACCTCGGTCGAGGCAACGGCTTTTCAACTCTTCCAGGGCAGAAACCTTGTGCAAGGGCCACACCGTATTCACCGCTGCGGCGCGTCTTACCTCTGACCAAAGCACAGCCGACTCCCCATCCTTAAATAGCCGCGCCTCGGCTTTGGTGCGAAAGCTCTCGTCACCAATGTCTGCAGTGAATTTCTGCGCGTCCTGCAATGTCCGGCGAACCTTGGCTTCCTCGTTGTTATTGTTCGCGAAAGCAAGTTCGACGCTGGCCGATCTTAAGGCTGAGTTTATCGACGGATAGACAAGCTGGTCAAAGGTCTCCTTTAATGCCGCCGTGAATTGAAAGTTAATTCGGTCACGAAGGGTATCCAGTGCAAGCCACTCTGCGTCGCGTACGTCCACTTTGTCCGCAACAAGATCAGCTTCAATACTCTGTATTGCCCTGCAATTTCGGGCAGCCACTGTGAGCTTTTCGTAGGTATCACGTGAGCCAGAAAGAAAAAGGACACGGTTTTTGTACTGCTGCTGGGCCCACCAATCCTGCCAGTTCTGTCCAATAGGAAGTCCGTTGGTCGTCTGCCCAGGACGGATAATGACCAGAGTTGTTTTTTCTTGATCGAGTGCGACCTCATCCATAGGCGGCAATACCTCAACCACCTGGTAACAGTCGCGCACCGAGGGTTCAAACTGCTCCCTAAGCCGCGCCTTAAGCATCTGCTCCACGATTTCCTGGTGGAGCGACTGGGCAGTAGATCGCAGCTTCGCCGCGATATTCTGCTGGTTCTTGAAATACATCCTGCCATCTTGAGAGGAGTGCAAGTACCAAGCGCGAGTACCTAGCTTCTCCATAACGCTTGCTGCAAACCCGGAGAGGTCACGCCCAGGCCGTTGGAGACAGTCGACGAGTTGGAATTCCCGCAGGCCATTTACGGCGCCGGGAGTGGTAGAAAGCGATGCAATGAGGATCACCTTCACGGTGTCCGAAGCATCGGAATTGCCGTTTTCGATGTCGATCTGCTCCGCTTCCGCGGTTCCGTTATGCGCTACATCGTGGGCTATCGCGGCGCTTAACGCAGGATTGATCGTATTGATCTCGGACCCAAGGTTATCATTGTTAAGATCAATGTCATACGGACAGATGAGGTCGATCGTGGTCGCCCTGCCAGAGGTGAATAGATCGTCAACCAGTATCTGCATCAGTCGTATGACCCCGCGCGTCTGCTGAAAGCCCTCATTTTCCTTAAACTTGGCAATTAAGTCGCCGAAATCCGGATGAAATGGGTAGGAATCCAGGATACGGGAATAGAGCGTCTCTGGCACGGTGCTTGTCAGGTTCATTCGTACCGCATCACGAAGGGCATCGCGAAAGCTTGCTGCCACCTTTTCAACCTCCGCTTCGGGCGGCAGCTTCTTGAACAGGCGTTTGCGCAAGATGTGATACATCTCATCCCCGTTGGGATTAACCGGCGTGATTGGCACGGCAATTCTTCGCGCTTCACCGGTGATGCTCTGCTTAGCCTGATCGAAAGCAGCCTCCAGAGCTAACTCACCACCACCGTAATTGGAGCCGGCAAGGTCTGAAAGCACCAGGCAGACGTTTGTCATCTCGGTCACCGCGACAAACAGATTCGCCAGTGCGGTAGTCGTCACAGTAGCTAGATTGCCGCTTCCCACTGGCACTGTGACCGCGTATTGGAGATACGGCGGCAGCTCATCGAGAAAGATTACAAGTGGCTCATCCCCAAGCAGCTCCTGCCAGGCCGTCGGTCCCGGCGCAGTCAACATTGGCGTAATGTACGATGCAAACGCCTCCTCTTTACCTAACTGGCGCGCAATGTCTCCCCAAATCCCGCCCTTGGCATCCGAATTTCTTCCGTTGAACCCAACTACTCTGCAGGCTCCCAGGTACGGTGCAGGATTCTTGTCGCTCCCTAAAACTTTTATGCGAAGTTCAGGGTCACGGGCCAGCAAGCCAAGCGCGATCATGCTATGGGTTTTACCGCCGCCCATGGCCTGCGATAAGTGGAACACGGACGACCCAGCATCATTTCCGTTTAGATGGCGCAATGCACGGTCGATCAGCACGTGCATTCCGTTTGTAAAATAGTTCTCCTCAAAAAACGCTTCACCGTCAATAGCGCCCTTCAAAAAGGTGTCGAGGTTAAGAACAGTGGCGCGCCTATCCGCGTTATATACCGAGTCCCGTGGATTGCAGAGAGAAGAGATGCTCATAAATGCTCCTACCAGAGTTTGAGACAAGTAACACGCGACGTTTAGCCGATTCACCCGTCAGATCAGCGAGCAGGCAACGCAGCCGCCTGGCAGCCAGCCCGCAACAGAACTTCGACAAGAACTGGCTCCCTACTTTAATAATCTCAGGGTTTCCGCCAATTTTTCCATCGCCGCACGGATATTTTGAAAAACCGATTGAAAGTCGCGGGCAACGCAACTCTAGCGGCGCAAGCCGGCTCCAATATTTGTCCACAGCTCGCGGTAAACCACCGCACAGGGAACGTCCAAACGCTGATTATTCACTATACCAGATACCGGCGTTGAATGCTCGTGCGCGCTACCGGTTCTGTTCATCAACCGATGACTTACGCTCGCACCTGCCATGTTGCGCAAGCCCAGCCGCGGTGCGCTCCTATTTGTTAGACGCCACCCTTCTGGCGCCAACAAGCTTTCTACCATCGCCCGCCCATTCAGCCCACACCGTGGGCTTTTGCATATCAGCACGGGGTTTTAACCCCGTGCCACTACGCAGTAACGATGAGCAGTCTCCACCTCCGTTACTGCCAACCGTCGCCCGCCCATTCCGCCCACAACGTGGGCTTTTGCATATCAGCGCGGGGTTTTAACCCCGTGCCACCGCGGTAGCGTCGGGAGAGCCGTCGCTGCATTCCGAACACCCCCGTGAGACTTCAATTAACCACCGTTACTATTTTTGTCGTCCCCACCTTCGCCATTTCTCGGCGGTTGCCTTGCCAACACCGTCGAGGTCGGGAAACGCGAGGGCAGCGGTAATACCAATATCGGCAAGTTCGTCCGCGATTCGTGTAACCGCGTCTGGCGCGACGACAACCTCTTCAATCGCACGGTACTGTCGTTCCAGGCGCAGTTGATTAACCAACGAATCTGTCTCAACGCCAAAAATAATAAGCCGACTGCTTTGCGCATTGATTCGCCGCGAGCTATGGTGAAAATCGAGAAGGAGCGGTAATCTGGGCATCGGAAGGGACTTGCGATCATGCACATCCAACGGCAGATAACACTCTTCCCACTCGTCGCGACCTTTGAGCATCTGTCTATTTCGTCGCAAATATTTGCGCCACCTCCGTATGTGCTCTGCCTCGTGCACCGAGTCGGTAAGAGCGGTAATTATGCG
>DAIDKH010000124.1 GCA_027450145.1 Chthonomonadaceae bacterium
GGTAGCGCCGGAATTCTTGAGGGCTATGCGCGCGCTCTGTGATGAGGCCGAAGTGCTGCTAATACTTGACGAAGTGCAATGCGGTACGGGAAGAACAGGCTGTTTTCTTGGTAGCCACAGGCTTGGTGTTAAAGGTGACGTTATCACGATGGCTAAGGGAATTGCCGATGGATTTCCTATGGGCGCTTGCCTCGCCTCGGGTGAAGCCGCGAATACACTTGTTCCAGGGGATCACGGCTCCACGTTTGCTGGGCAGCCATTGGCTTGTGCCGCGGCATTGGCGACACTTGACGTTCTAGAGGAAGAAGGGCTATTGCAGCATGCTGAGGAGGTTGGCGCCTTCCTGATGGAGGCGCTGGGCGGACTATCACGACGGCACCCTCATCTTATTGCTGAAGTTCGCGGTATGGGGCTCATGATAGGCGTAGAGTTTGCACGCCCTGTGGCTAAGCAGGTACTTGCCGGTCTATTCAGCCGATTTATGATCACTAATGCGGTAGGTGACTCAATTCTGCGCCTAGTACCACCTTTAGTAATAACGCGTGAACAGTGTACTCAATTGGTTGAAGCGCTTGATGCTGAACTAGCTCTAATTTCCGCTTAGCAAAAGCACCGAGGTAGTATTGCATCTACCGATGCTGTAGTAGTGAATAGACTAAAACGCGCCGAGGACGATGTTCCGGCGCGTTTTAGTTGCTGGGGTTCGTATCCAAACGCCGCACCAACTGCGCACATGCGGTACCAGCGCCTGTACGCCCGTATCCACCGTGTTCTATGATGCATGCAAAAGCTATACGTCGTACCGTGGGAAGCGCGTTAACGTGAGCGAAACCTACAAACCACGAGTGCGGTGCGTGTGCTGGACCGACTTGGGCAGTGCCGGTTTTAGCTCCAATTGGCCCCGGAAGACCCGCGAAAAGACCCGCGGCCGTTCCACGGTCCGCCACAAGCTCCATCATATGACGAACTTCACTCGCAACTGACGGCGAAAACCAGTGCTGGCTAGTATTGGACGATCCTGTTGTTGAATTCGACGCTATGTGGGATTGTGGCAGCGTTCCACCGTTAGCTACGGTGGCAGTAAGCAGTGCCATCTGGACGGGCGATACCTCTAACTCACCCTGTCCGTAGCCTATATCCGCCAGCTCGGCACGAAACGCCTTGAGATTTGGAAGTCGCGAGAAGGGTCCTGCGTTCAAGAACCTCCTAAACGTTGTTGCACCAATGTCCGTTGCAAGAGTTGCAAAATAGATGTTAGAGGACACAGTGAACGCTTGGTCCATACCAATTGCACCAAAGTTGGGATCGTGGATATCATCGTGTATCAGTCGACTGAAATATTGCCCGCCTGCTTGCCACCGAACCACTCCAATACGATTGCACACTACGCGGATAACAGCCGCCTGAGGGTCATCTTGGAGAGCGCACGCGGCAGTGGCAAGTTTAAACGTAGAGCCTGGCGGATACCGCCCGTCTACGGCACGATTTACCAGGGGATGCTCGTTTTTCATACCTGCACGCCATAGGTCGTTGCCTGTAGTCAATTGCCCTGGTTCCAGTGCTGGCAGCGACGCCTCCGCAAGAATTCCACCTGTATTTGCATCTAGAACAACGATCGCGCCCTTGGTTTTGTGGACGCGTTTACAGGTCGAGACAAGGGCACTATAGGCGGCTTCCTGAACCGGATAGCTTAAAGTGCTTATCACATTGTGTGGTTGCGGAAGGCTGGCGCCTGGCATAAACCTGCTTCTGTAGTACGGTAACAGGTCGTTGAGGGTAGTATAACCACGAAGAACGTGGTCATATTTTTGCTCCATACCCCCTACAGCACCGGTCAGACGGCTATAGTACCCGACAGCCTGGACAGCAGATGCACCAAGTGGGTAAACACGACGGGGTACGGCAACTGGTGTGTTCTGTGGAGATTGCGAGGCAGCCAGTAACCTGCCTGTTCGATCTACAATTCGGCCGCGCGTTATCGAATTGGCGATAAGCAGCAGCCGCGGATTAACATGTGGTCGAACAACTCCATCGCGATCCGGAGTGTTAATAGTGGTGGTCGCAATTTCATCGCTGCTAATTAATTGCACGTCGCCTAGCCTGGCAATGCCGATTACACCTACCAAGAGCACAGAACAGCCAATGGCAAATGAACTAGCGGCCTTAGATACGGCGTGGGATATAGGCGCAGCTTGGCCCTGAGAACTGGAAATACCCTGCAACAAACCTAATGCAGCAAAATCCAATAGGAGCGCGCTGTCACCGTAACTGAAGAACGGAAGTGACAAACCAGTGAGAGGAATTATGCCAGTTACGCCACCAACTATAAGCAGCGTTTGCATGCCAAATAGGATACCAATTCCATATGCGAGGGCACGGTCGAACGGATGACCGGCTTTGGTCCCGATTTTCATACTCCTCAGGACCAGCATTGCAAAAAGAATCAATACCGTTAGCGATCCAATCCATCCAGCTTGTTCACCCCACGAGGCAAACGACAGGTCATCTTGTGCGCGTGGTATTGTCATTGGCATTCCCATGCCAAAGCCGCTTCCTGACATTCCGCTGCTGGCAAAGCCCCAAAGGCCCTGGCCAAGCTGCATGCCTTGAGGATATTTGTTTGCAAACGGATGGAGCCACATATCTACCCTCACAGGAAAGACGCCCACGTGTGCAAGGTAACCTAGAACACCGCCCGTAACAATAAGAAGTACACCTATTACTGCAAACTGGGGCTCGCCTGTTGTTATAGTGATCATAGCAGCTAGCACAGCGAACAGAAGAAGACCTGGCCCCATATCTCTACAAATATAGAATAGCAGCAGCGAAAGACCAAAAAGCAGCAGCAATGGTGCTAGATCGTACCAACTACCACCAAGTCGTCTCTGTTTGTGCCGCTCAGAAACGACGTTTGCTCGTTCGGTTAGGTAGGCCGCAGCAAAAAGTACAAGAAGAAGTTTCGCTATTTCAATGGGTTGCAGCGGGCCAAGTTCCAGACGCACACCTCCTGGCCCGTGGCCAAAGAGTAGCAGTAGAAGGAATATTGCCAGGGCAGAAAGGCCCCAAACGTATGGGTAGAGGCGGAGCGATCTTCTTCGAGTTAATGGAATTCGCGAGAGTAATAAAAAAACTGCAAATCCCGCGATAATTCCTGCAGTTTGATGCAAAGTGAGTGGGGTATCGCGCAATGGATCTCGGAGTGACAGGAGATCGACGAGATTGAACACGCACAAGGTTAAAGCGATTGGAACTAACAGCGGGTCACCTCGGCCTTTGAGAGACCGAGAGTAGTAGAACGGCCACATCAAAAGCAGAGCCAACACGGGGAGAACGGCTAGGAGTGCTGACTTTATTGCAGCATCACGTGATCGTATAACAGCTTGGGCCGAGAGCCTGGTTGCTTGTGCCGGGCTTAATATGTGATCCTGTACGGCTGCGTGGGCAAGCAATTGAACCGAGGTAAATTCATGGTGAAGCTGTAGTTCATGCAATTGGGCCAATGTGGGACTCGATTGTGCTGAACTGAGATCCACCAATTGGCCGCGGCGAACAAGTACGAGACTAAAAAGTGCCTGCACAAACAACATACAAACAACAGCAAACGCTGCGACGGAGGATGAGACCGCGATTTTAATGCACGAGTTGCGTTCTTGCATCGGTTTGCATTCGAGTACCCGCTTGCCTCATTGTCCTACAACCGGCAATCATCGGAATAACACCAGAAGGAAGTTCCATAATCGCTCGGGTTAAAAGCGCCTTCAGCAAACTTATTTGAATTTGTTGAGCATGCTGATTATGATAAGCAATACAAAGAAGACACTAGAGATCTTAATGGTAAGCTCATTCAACTTCTCTTCCTTACCGGCTTTACCCTTGAATGAAGAAGCTGTCTTAGATCCAATTTGACCAGTTAGGCCATCATTTTTGCTCTCCTGAATCGTGATAATGTAGACAAGAGCTACGGCTATGACAAGATCCACGAAGGAGAGAAACTCGTATACATAATGCATTAAACAGATATTCTCCGTATGAGTACAACCTGCGGCATAAAAACCAGACAGTGCTATATTATGGCACGCCCCGGCAAGTTATTGCACGCCTCGGCGCTTCTGTTCATCCTCTTTACGCATTTCTTCCTCTACGCGACGACGTATCTCATCCTCACGCCGCTGCTGGGCCATAAGCTCTTCATCATCACCTCGAAGTCCGCGCTCAAATTCCCGCTTACCCTTGCCAATGCTTCGCATGAGCTCGGGAATTTTCTGCCCGCCGAACAGAATAACGATGGTGATGAATCCAACAATCCATATCGTTGGATTATCGATGTTTGCAATTGTGTACATATATAAGATACTCCGGGCTAGTTGTTTGGGTTCGTACCGCTCACACCGTCCTGTGGCTGTGAAGTAGTATTTGCGGCTGGTTTAATGGCTGGCAGGGGGCTGGTTGCAGGTCGATCTGTCCCAGGCTCCTCACCGGCAAAGGCAGCTGATGCAAAATCTCCTATAGGTCCGTTGGCGGTGTCGCTGTACATGCTGCTTTGCGCATTAGAAAATGTCGAAGGCTGAGACGACGTTATTGCAGGTGTGTTGTTTACCGGCACAGGAGTATCAACGGGATTGCCATATGCATCGTAGCGCGGCGGCTGATACCCAGTACTAAACGTTGGTTCATCATCGAACTTCATTGAATTAGACAATTCTGAGGTGTACTTCTTGAATTCTCTAATTCCCGAGCCCAGTTGCTTTAGCATCTGCGGCAATTTGTCTGGTCCAAATACAATAAGTATTACCACAGCTGCGATAAGTAGTTGCACTGGGCTATCTAGGAATGCTGGCACGATTGTCATCGGGAAATCTCCTGGCGCCAACATCGATGATCAACGCTTGTCTTTTGCGAAATCAATTCAGGTGCCTCATAGTGACATGTTCTGCACAGTCAAACATACTGGTTCTCGTACATATCGCTGCGCCAACCACACTTGCATTTGCTGCTCCAGCCCCTACTGCCAAACGTAATGCACGATCCGGGTGTTCCTGGCCATCATCGTGAAGAATTGACCAGAGGAACGCAGCTAGCATTGTATCC
>DAIDKH010000125.1 GCA_027450145.1 Chthonomonadaceae bacterium
AACGCGCAGTACCTGCGGGCAGGAGGCGGCTGCAGCAGCATGCTGATACGCCGCAAGAGCTCGACGGATGACGAGTACCATCACGAGGATCTGCTGGGTAACTTCGGGGTGATCACTGGCGCGAATGCGGCGGTGCTGAGCAGCAATGTGTATGATGCGTTTGATGTTCAGCGATTTGCGGGTGCGCCTGTGAATACTCGCTGGATTTCTACTGGTGCTGTAATGGCGGCGGATCAACTATTACTTTTTACTAGTCAACAACCCATCGTGGGTTCAAGAGAATTGTCATTGGATCCTATTCAACTGGGCGATTGTATCGCGAAGTGCAGTCATCTTAAAAATTGGCTGGAAAAAGCCCTGTGTCTAGGTGTTTGTTGGGAAAAATACGGCGGAACCAACCGTGGAAGCGGCGGAAACTCTGGTACGTCAGGCGGCTGCCCAACGGGTACCTGTGCTTTTAAATGCCCTGGTGAAAAATCTGTAGGGTGCGGCTATCCAGGAACCACCATAACCTGTAGTGGCGGCACAAAAATACCATTACCCAAAAACTGTGCGCGACAGAAAAAGAAAGCTGGCAAACAATCGTGCATACATCTGGGAATAATCCAATCTCCTACGGGATTACCTGGCCTTGGGTTAACATTTGGGTGCCGCTTCTAGTGTGTGGTCATTTATTTGGAGGGTTCCGATCAATGCTGAATCTAGATTGTCGCGTAATACACCTGGGAACGATTAGTATGTTCTGTTGCACTATGCTTATCGGTTCAATAGCTGTTGCGCCGGCGGTGGGCTTACGGAGAGCGACGCCCGATACACCGGAAACCGTATACCGCATGGCGACGGCCGTAAATCATATAAGTGCCATGCACGTGCATTATGCTTACAGTGTCGCGGGTAAAACGGTTTATACGCTGGAAATGACGCTCTACGGTAGTAGCGCTGTGACCGCCAGTTTGAAGACGGGAACTACTAACATAATCGTGAAGGGCTGCGAGCGGTCGGTGTTCATATATTGCGCCGACAACCCCTCACGATGCTTTATTGCCTCTGAACACCCGCACGAGAGCTTGTGGAACCTAACCGAACGTTGTCTGGCGAATCTTGTGCCATCGAGCGCGTTTCGCTCACTACTTTCACAAAAAAGTCCTGTACCTGAATCCATGTCGGTGTCCTCAATTAAGCGCACGCGCACTAAATTCGTTCTGACCTGCACTCCATCGCCGCCATCGGGTAGGCAGGTGTCTAAAGTCATCAGCACACTCCAGCACAGATATCCTACGATGTCACAGGAGGAGCTGTCGAATATACTTGAGGCAGCAACAGCACCGTTTGAGATGATTATCGACTCAAGAACGTTTCTCCCTGTGGAGTCAAAGTTCGCATTTACGATGGGGAGTGGTCGCTCGATCAAGCAGCTTTTTGTCATCGAGCGGTATCAATTTAAGCCGTTTATTGGAACACCGCCAGCTGGTGGGATCACGCCGGGAGCAAGTTTCCAAACAACCAGCTTGTCATATTTTCACAACTTGGTAGAACGGGGATTGAACAGCTTTTAGCCACGCACGTTATGTTGACGAACATGTTCGCCCAAACACAGCAGAAGGCGGCTGCAGCAGCATGCTGATACGCCGCAAGAGCTCGACGGATGACGAGTACCACCACGAGGACCTGCTGGGCAACTTCGGGGTGATCACTAGCGCCAATGGAGTCGGGTTGAGCAGCAATGTGTACGATGCGTTCGTTAATGCGCAGTACGTGGCCAATAACGCGCGCATCGCACAGCCTGTCGTTTGCTATAAGGCGATGAGCGAGCCGGGCCTGCTTACTGGCAGCGGGGGGCGGGGCGTTGTCGTGCCCAGCCGCGGCTTCCAGGTGATGGGCAAGAAACCTGCGCCAGCGAAGAAACATCCTTGCAAGAAGGCACCAACGCGAGGTCCATACACCGTACCAGATTGTCTAAGCAAGGATAATACTTGCGAGTCCGATGCCAATTACTGGTTGGCTGCTTGCATCGCGGCTACCGCAGCGGGCAGCGTATTAGTCGGGATTATCTGCGGCGTAGTGTGCGCAGGTGCAGAAACCGGCGTTTTAACCGGCCCTTGTATCTGGTGCCTAAGGGGATTAGGTGGCGGCTTTTTAGCGGCGATCACCGCATGTTTCGCAATCCATCGGAATAAAATTAACGCATGTAACGCGAGTAACAACCGTTGTATTAATACGGGTTATTGGTACTAGCAGTATTTAATGAGGATTACCGCCCACCGATAATTGGCCGGTAGTTGCCATTTCGGTGGGCAGTAATAATATTACCGTGTTACCCAACAGAGCCATTTGCCCTCGTGTTCCAGCAATTGCCAAATGTACCTTGGACGTACGTAGGTCTGGGCGTAAGGCAAAAATGGTCGCGTGCTAATAGTGCGCAGTTTAGGTTGTTACGTACATTATAAAGCTTGTGATTGTCTTAGGGAGTCGCAGGCACATGGGGTTACTATGAAACACGACACCACTATTCTGACGAAAGTACGATTTTACCTTAATTTCTGGATGATATTTTGTGCAGTTCTGACCTTCCTGCCACTTGTCTACGCGATGTATGTTGCACCGACCAGAGAGTTATCGGCAAGGAACCCATGCGAGGAAAGTTTTACTCTACAATACAACACGATCGTTAGATTGGGAGGAGCTTCATGGTTGGTACTTGACGTATTAATCGCGGTGATACTAGGAGGCACCTTTCGGCATATCCTTAGGTTGAAACCAGTAAATAGTGGAGTCCCCAGTCGACACATTAAACTGGTAATAACCGAAGCTTCCGTTTTTTTGTTACTATGCATCGCGAATCTTACATTGCAATCGAAATTATTGACGGCAAATTTTAAACGGGAAACGGCCTGCTTAGACCGGTACCTTACCTCTCATGACATCAAAGGGCAGGGTTAAGACGCTAAGTAATTTTCATGCGGCGGTGCCGGGAAATTCGCTTTAGAAGCGCGGTAGGGAGCGCCTGTCGTCAAGCTTGCTGCAGCCGCAAGAGCTCGACGGATGACGAGTACCACCATGAGGACCTCCTGCGCAACTTCGAGGTGATCACTGGCACCAACGCGGCGGTGTTGAGCAGCAACGTTTACGATGCGTTCGTTAATGCGCAGTACGTGGCCAATAACGCGCGCATCGCACAGCCTGTCGTTTGCTATAAGGCGATGAGCGAGCCGGGTCTGCTTACTGGCAGCGGGGGGCGGGGCGTTGTCGTGCCCAGCCGCGGCTTCCAGGTGATGGGCAAGAAACCTGCGCCAGCGAAGAAACATCCGTGTAAGAAGGCACCAAAGCGAGGGCCAATTAAAATATCGAACTGCATAAGTATGTATGGCATTTGTATGCAAAACGCCGAGTCCGCGTTCCACGATTGCCTAACACTATTAGGTTTTGCTTTTGCTGCCGCGCTCGCGCTTTGTTCGGGTCCATGTGCGGGTATATTTGCTACTGACGGCGCAATGTCGCCGGAATGTGCAACTTGTTTAAAAAAATTTGGTGTTTCCCTCGGGATAGGGTTGATTGGGTGCCTGGGTGGTCGCACTCTAGACGAAAACAACTGTGTTGCGCTTCGGAATCATTGTTTCAAAACGGGATACTGGCACAGAGATGACACAATCTAGACGTGAAGCCTGCAGCAATCTACTAGAAACAGAGCGAGGTCATGCCATTGTTTCGGAGATTCGGCGGGAGCCGTTCTCTACAACGTCCCGGGCGCGGCTCGACGAGCTAAACCTCAGGGCGGCTAATTGGGTTATCAACCTTTGGGAACCCAATAGCCTCCAGCTCAAATGGCGTGCGGTTTCAAAAATGTGGCACACGATCTCATGGGTCGTGTACCTGTGGATAGTTCTTAGCAGTCCATTTGTATTTACAACCTCTAGACAGCTGTTTGTACTGGACGCAACTTTGAGTGTTCTGGTTATCTCCTGCACGCTTATCATTTCGGCCACAACGATAAGTATTGCTCGTAGGCATTACAGCATGCCCGTGCTCGATCATGCCGTGGAAATCACTAAATACTTGTTTGAAAGTGGACGACAGGACGCAGTTATCGTAGTCATCACGGTATCGTTTGCACGATACCTGTTCGATGAAAATTCCCGACGGAATTTGGACTTCACGATACCCGACGAGGTCGAAAATGCTTTACGTGAAGCGTTGTTTACTGTTAATGGACCGGTGCCACCGCACCCAGAACTTCTAGCCCTATGTAATAGGGTTCTTGATGGTGCTGCAAAATGGACCAAAATTCCGGACGTCTGTGGTGAGCGGTTCCGAATACTTGGAGACTATCTAGCAGCGGCTCATGAAGAGGTGACGTTAGTACGATTCAACTCAATTGTTGGGAGCAGAGTTTCTGAATATTCCAGAACGAGCACAGTTGCCGACAATCGGGCTTTGCTCGGTGAATTCAATCATGACTTTGTTGTGGTCAGCGACAAGGGCAGGTTGCTTCAAAAGGTAGCCTTCACAGCATTGCGCTTTTTACTCGCAACGGCAATTGTAATTCTGTACCTTGGCATGATCGCAAAGTATGCGTCTCGATGACCGCAGAATTCTAACGACTTGTCGATGCGGTGGCTGTTTGAAACCCAACGGTTGGTCCAGTCTAACCAACTTCCTGAGGCATATAAAGCCTCCTTGCGGTGTATCCAATACGATCCCAAGGACGCCTGGGGACATTATACGGCAGGATGGATCCTGTTTAGGATGAAACGCTATCAGGGTTGCCGGGGGTGTTCGCAGGCAGAGGTACTACAACCAGATCAGGAAATTAGGGCGTACATCAAAAAATGTCGGCGAATTCTTCACCACAATAGTGCCCCTCCTCCAACATCCTGATGGTCAAAACGATCGTCAGTGCAATCTGCCGATAATCGTCGTTTTAGGGGACAATGGCAACCGCCGCTGGTCAAAGGACGTCGCCCACAACGCGTGGACCTGGTACCCCTGCGGCGTTGCGTGCGGTGCTGGCGAGCTGGTGGAGCAGGGCAGCGACCTCACAGGCGCCAC
>DAIDKH010000126.1 GCA_027450145.1 Chthonomonadaceae bacterium
GAACTGTCTTACGATGTATCGCCAGCGGGCGGTCGCGGCCTGGGCGGCTACCTCAACTGGAGTTATTCACTGGCAGCACCTGCAGGATTAGACAATGCAGGCCAACCCGCTCCGCAGTTTAACGACCACGATCAGCGAAATACGGTTGAAACGGGCCTTAGTTATTCATGGAAAAATCAGGCCAATGCCGCACTAGTTTTTTCGTATGGCAGCGGATTAGCTAACAGCATTGTGCCCCCTTCGGTTCTGCGAACACCTAACACAGAAGTGGACCTTCACCTTGCAACCAGTCCTAAGTTCCTTTGGGGCCATGGCAGCTTGGCCCTGGATGTGCAGAACCTTATGGATAGTAGAACAGTGATTAACTTCCAGTCCGGGTTTAGTGGCACTCGCTTCCAGAACGGCAGAACGATACTCGTTTCACTTACAAGCCACTTCTGACTTTGGAGTAATTCGACCGGGAAGGAACAGAGGTCGTGTGCAGCTACCTGCAGACGACCTCTGTTCAGCCAAAACATCACTTATTAACGGTTAGTTCCTGGAAGTAACTGCCCCCTGCATTGAACCCGGTTGTCCACACAGCGTGAGTTACTGGGTCGACAGCTAGAGTATGGGCGGTTTCAATTGCCTTTACAGTTCCCAGTGATTTGAGCCCTCTGGAAGTCTCCTGAACTACCGATATTTTGCCCCGGCAGGCACAGTAGATCCTCTTCAAGCCGGCATCAAACGCAATCTGATCAACACCCTTGGCGATGGAAGCTTGCGATACTCTTTTGCCTGTTTTGAGGTTGATCTCTACAACGATTCCGTTTTGCCCAGCGGTAAACAACATTCCGGTACTTTTGTCAATGGCCATCCCGTGAGGAGACTGTGCAGGCAGGCTCGACCACGTCGAGACAATTTTGCCGCTGGTTGGGGAAACCTTTACCACCGTATTGTTGCGTTTGATGTTCTGATAGATGTAATTATCTGCACTGTCGTAGCAGATAAACTCGGGCCCGCTCGGTATTGCGATGCTTTTAACAAGCTTCTTACGGCTGGTGCTCACCACAAAAATAGCCGTATCGTCGTCGTGATCCCCGTATAACAAGCCGTTACGGGTATCTAGAGCAATTGCGTCCACAGGGCCTGGGGTTGAAATCACCTCCTGTACCGCGAGTGTGGAGCGGTTAAGAACCACGATTCGCTGTTCATCCTCTCCGCCCAGGAGTATGGTGCCATTACGTGCATCCACCGCGACACCCTGAGTAGTACCAACATTGACCGATGGAAGTACTTTCTGTGTCCTCAGGTCGAGAACTGCTAGCTGCTTCACGCCTTTGTGCGTTGCGAATAAACGGTGCATACCGCGATCCACCGTCATGTAATCGAAACGACCCGAAGCCCCAGAAATCTGAATGGGCCGATGAGCCACCAGAGGAGCAGTCGCAGAAGCGGCCACAGCTGAGCTACACATTACGACTAGAGACAGAAAACCGAACACTCTACCAGAAACCATGTTTAGAACCTTCCCTTGTGACGTGCAATAATTGCCTGTCGCTGCGCTGTCAGTTTGGCGTTCGTGTTGGGATCACCGTCCTGACGCGGTCCGCATGCAGTCGCGAGTATGCCGACTAATGCGATGACCATAGTTGCAGCAAGGCATTTGAATGGGTTCATTAACGTTTGCTCCCATTAAACGCCAGCAGCCCAGATAAAATGACAATCGATAAGCATACAGTACATCGATCTGGATCACTGGCGTCTAGTTATATCACATTTCGCTACGGGTTAACCCTAGCATTCGTATAGATATCAGCGACCGCTTGAGCGCAGGTTTCGCCGGCCGTTTGCAGCGGATACTTGCCTGAGAGGCTGCCACCTGGCCCGACACCAGCTGCAGCAGAGTAATCGCCAACGGTGTTGGGATCGTTACAGAACAGGATTCCATCTGCCTGGTTGGCGGGCATGCCGACAAGACCGTAGTTGGGATATTCTGCCGCGACAAATTTGATCGACTTTGCGTGACCGTCTGCAAACCCGAATGCAAGCATCTGCATGTGGCGGATCGACTGGCTACTGGTTCCATCTGGAAGCGTGCTAAAAATATTGTCAGCTGTTACTGAGTAGGTTGGTGTGTCATAGGTGTCACCATACGCAATGGTGGATGCCGGCGCAGTAATTGAGGCCATTGAACGACCGTACCTGTTTCCATCTGGTGTCTGCGGCATCACCCTCCCATAGCCACCATCGCTTACCCATCCCTGGTTGTAGCCATAGCCCAAGCACGATTTTTGTGAGTAGTTGCCGTCTTCACACACCGGCCTACCCTTACTATTAATTGGCCACTGATTCCGATCCGGGCAGAAAAACATCTGCACGCTTTTTACGTATGGCTGCAGGATGACGTAGTAGTCGTAGTCCCGTAGTCCCTGAGGATTGGTTGCAGTAACGATTCCACCAGGTGAGCGATCATGGCGAACCATCGGTGTGGTTTCATCATAGTCCTGCACATACATCAGCATAGCAAGGGTGGTCTGTTTCAAATTGGATACGCAGGTAATCTGGCGGGCTTTCTCGCGAGCCTGGGCAAAAGCTGGGAACAGAATCGCTGCAAGAATAGCAATAATAGCAATAACTACCAATAGCTCGATGAGCGTGAAGGCCTTTCGCATCTCGTTCTTCTCCTTTTTCGTTGCAAACAGATGACGGTATTCTTGTCGACCACCTGCTTAATTGTAATTAAAACACAAGTGCATTAAGGAATTGTTAACAATACTTTATGCAATCATTAAGAGCTAATGAACGATGCGTTTCTTAGCAACCTCTAAGCTCAAACTCGCACTTGGCACCTCTCACCAATGGACGAGACCGGTCGAGGCATTCCAAAGAAGCCAAACAAACAAATCATTGTTCAATGACATGTAGAATTCGGCGATTTTGGCACTTTTGGTCTATTTTTACCCGTATATAAAATTTTGGTTGACAATTTCTGTAACTTTGATATAATAAATGCGTCATGAATACCAAATCTGTTATAGAGTCCCGCATATCACCTTCAGTGGAATATGTCACCGGTGTAATTGCAGCGCGAATCGCCTCAGGCGAGTATCCTGCAGGCAGGTGGCTACCTGCAGAACGGGAAATAGCAGAAGAATTTCATGTAAGCCGCAACGTTGTGAAATCGGTCGTGAAGGAGTTACAAGCCAGAAGCCTGGTTCACTGTTCATCACGATGTCGCACAGTTGTGGCAGGACTGACGGACCGGCCAACGCGATCCATCGTTGGTAAGCCAAAGTCCAAACGACATACCCTTGGGCTTTGGATTTGGCCGATGACGGACTATCCATCGACAGCGGCTATTGTAACCGGCATTAACCAAACGCTTAATCATGAGGAGTACCGGTTAATGGTTACAGGCGCAACGGCGCCTTCTTGGACGGAAGCGGCGAAGTCAGAGTCGACATTTCTGATGCGAATGGCCGATGATGAGGATCTCTCCGGTCTCATATTGTGGTGCATCGGAGGAACACAGAGCCTACCGGCATTGCAAACGCTAAGACGCCGACAGATTCCACTTGTGTTTATCGACCGTCGACCTCCGCAGGAATTTGCAGCTGACTATGTAGGTGTGGACAATGAGTGGGCTGCCTTTGAAATTACCTCCCACCTTCTTGCGCAAGGGCATCGTCACATTGCGCACATAAGTAATTTGGATGGTGCTTCAACGGTCGCAGAGCGAATGAACGGATACCAGCTCGCGTTAAAACAAGCCGGCATTTACGAGGATCCGGATCTGATCAAACATCTGGAGGATCCCTCCTCTGAGGAAGATATCGAGTGTAAACGCCTTTTGGCAGACTTACCAAAAGGTGAAAGAGCTCCAACCGCAATTTTTGCCGTAAGCGATCATGCGGCGTTGCGCATCATGAATGCGTTGCGCGCAAATGACGTGCGCGTTGGACACGACATGGCGGTGGCGGGTTTTGACGGCATTGAGCGATGGCGCACAGGTTCGCGAACCCTCACTACGGCGTGTCAGCCATTTGAGAGAATTGGTATTCAGGCGCTTCGACTGCTGATGAGGCGCATTGAGAACCCGGTTGGTTCAGCCTACACAGATGTGTTGTTAGAGGCACCCATCGAGGTATGTGTGAGTACCAAGCCAGAGGTGGCAGATGCGTAACTGCCCCTCATTATGTATAGACCAATCTGTCGGTATGAATGGTTTAGTGGAGGATTAGCTCATGAATCAACTTCATCGCCGCGCGTTCACGTTGATTGAATTACTAGTTGTAATCGCAATCATTGCAATTTTAGCGGCCATTCTGTTCCCTGTATTTGCTCAAGCCAGGGAAAAAGCTCGTGCTATCGACTGTGTTTCCAACGTCAAGCAAATAACGCTTGGCATCTTGATGTATATGCAGGACTACGACGACACCATCATGCCCGTGAAGAACGACTCAAATGGTGCAGCGGGGCCGTGGGGATGGTTTGATGGCGGCAATAGGTTAGACTGGGATCAGGTCGTTCTACCCTACGTCAAAAGCCCGTTGTCTAGCGGTGCCTCGATCTTCCACTGCCCGGACCTTGAGGCCGATTTCTACCACCAATGGAGCCCAAACCCAACCAATGGTGGCCCGCAGTGGTCAGCAATGTTTGTTACCTATGGGCTAAACATAGACTACTTGCAGCCGGATCCAGGCTGCGATCCTTCGCAACTTCTGCCCAATGCGCAGTATGTATTCGGGTATCCAGTATCCGAGGCTAGAATTGAGGAACCGGCGAGTACCGTACTTGCAACTGACACAAAACCAGCTGTAATCCTCTCCGGTGGCTGTGCGGGATGCTTCTACCCGAGCAACATTGTGGACTCGCCCGCGGATTATGGTCCTAACGTTAAAGCATGTGGCATTGACGCGTGGGGATATAACGACGCATACGAGAGCGGTCCTCAGGGAATCGGAGGTCCAACTGGTACAGTGGATACATCTACTGACGAGTTC
>DAIDKH010000127.1 GCA_027450145.1 Chthonomonadaceae bacterium
CAGACGGCCTTCTCACGACCTTGTGGGACAACGACAACCTTCTGCTGGAGCTAGACTCTGCGTTAACGGTGACCGGCAGGTACACAGATGCGCCGGGTACGTGGGGCGGCCTGGTATCGCAGTGGCAACAGGCGCAGCTGGTGGATGGCTGGAACTCGCCGTCGTCATCGTTTTACGGTTTCGACAGCCAGGGCAGCACGCGAATACTCACCAACCCAGCCGGCGTGGTTACGGACGCGTACGCCTACCTGGCTTTTGGCACCGCGTGGCAAGGCGGTAACGGCAGCACCAACGCCTACCGGTACGTAGGCGAGTACGGCTACTACCGCGACAGCGCCGCGCTGCAGTACGTACGCGCCCGGTGGCTGGCGGTGGGCACAGGCCGGTGGCTTAGCGAGGACCCGCTGCGCTTCGAGGCCGGCGACTTCAACCTCTACCGCTATGTAGGTAACGAGCCGGTGGCTAGGCGGGACGTGGCACTAATCGATCACCCAACTAGTGTGCCAGGCGGTAACAATAGGCATCATCCGCCTAATTGCTCCAAATTCGGTCCGTCATGTAAGGCTGTGTATTTTACCTGCTACCACAGCAGTCACCATCGTCTTGCTGTTTATTGCGAACCCGGCGCAAATTGTTATTGCAAACCTAAAGAGCCCGGTCAATCTTCCTCTATTCCATGTGCTAAGCTGTGCAAAGAGGAAGGTGCGAGGCTAGGCGCCCCTGCGTTTCCCCATAAGTCATGGGTTTGTATTATTGGTCACAACCGGACGTTCTGTAAACAGATAAACGATTGTGGGTGTGGGCAAACAGTAGGCAACAAACCGGATCCCGACAACTGGATGGACTGGGGAGCCTCTGATTGCAGCACCTTTGATGACGGATGGCGATGTGTTTGCCCAGGGTTTTACAATGGCAAAAAGTGTACTGGGTGCCCAAAAGCTACCAAGTAGAGGCATGATGTCAACGGAATTGTAATGGAGGATCTCCTTGAGGCATTATTTCAGTTGCCTAATCCAAGCGTGCGTGTCGCTAACCATCATTTGCGCCTACAAGATACCCGCGGCAGCCTCACCGGTCGTGGTTCACACTGCACTCATGCACAAATACGACGTCACGATGGGCTTTAATGTGTGGCAGGTGTCGCGCGATGGTAAATACATTGCATTTGACCATCAGATTTGCTCCACCGAAGACGGGTTGCGGCCCGTTGTAACGCTTCCGAAGGGCCGTGATAATATTCGGTCTATTGCGTGGTCACCACACTCCCACAGAATCGTCTACTGCTGTAATAATGCTGTTTACATGTATTCATTTGTGCGACCCGGATTAAACTGGACGTTAACCACGTGGAGAACAAGTTGGACGCAGGCTTGTTTTACCCCAGATAGCAAGTATTTGATGGGCTTTATGGCTGATGCATCGGGGTCACTCAACGCGAACGGACTACCGAAAAACGATAACATCGAGATCTATCGGATCGTCGGTGCTGCAGCTCATCGTGAAGTGGCTGTGCGGGTACCACGATACGAATTTGGCGGGCTCTGTGGTGGAACGGATGCGGTGTTGGTACCATATAAGCAGAACAGTGTAATTTCGCTACCAGACAGAGCGATCGTTTATGCAAGCGGCACCGTAACCAATTGCCCTAGGGCGCTCACATTTACTGGGCCAATATTTGACCTTAACGCAGGACTAGTTGATCACAGGTGGTTCATTCATGCGTTGCAAGTAACCGCGGCAGTTGGTCCCGACCTTATTCAACAATGGCAGTATACTAAGCTGTTTTTGCAATCATTAGATGGCCGGAATCTATTACCCTTGGGTTGGAACAGAAGGGAATGTATCCTGCAGTTTGGCGTCACACGGAACTGTAGACTATGGGTGGAATTAGATACTCGCGCAAACAATGAAGGTAGGTCCGTTCAACTGCGGGAGTACAAGATTGTTGGACTGCATCAAGTCGATCAGCTTGTCAGATGATCCGGTTTCTCATGACTTTTAACAGTGATAAAATCGCGCAATCACTGGGAAACAAACCGGCCAACCTCTCGAACCTTCCTGAGGATTATGGCGGTCTACACATGAAGCTAACGGCCTGCGCGGGGAACAGGAACTTGCGTTGAGCAACAGCAGCACAGAACGTGGTCTGCGGTCCGCTGGTGAATGCATTCTTATCGTTTTACTAGTAATATGCGTAATTATGTTGCTTAGTCGGCGTAAGCCGCCGGCGCTATCTGTACATGCGACAGTGACGCGCGCGCGGACTGTTGGAGACCTAAATCGCTTATCATTTAAACAGACGGTGGAAAGATTGCTGCCTGCAATTCAATCGGGTAATTGGCACGAATTTAGCAAATTAGCTGCAACGAATCTTGAAATCGGTCAAACCACCGAAATCTACCTTGATCATGGCAGTTGGTCGAAGCGCCAAATAGCAGCGCTCTTTCCGCCAATGGTCTTCGGCGGTAGATTTCTATATATCGCACCGCCTTACACCAACACCGCTGGTGATTTGTTGTCCACTTGTGCGGTACTAGTGAACACTAAGCTGCCGCCAAGCGCAAAAACCAAGGCGCTGTTCAGCAGTTTCTGCGCAACAGTGCGCGACAGCAAATTGCTTGACGGTTGGGTGGAATATGGTGAGGATATGCCTTCAATGGGTGGTATGCCTTTCACCGGTCCGTCGGTCCAGGGTAGGAATTCAATAGACCTATATTGGCGGGCGGCCCTTGCCGACATTCACGGTCGGTGGCGCGTCACTAGCTTAATTATAAGCGGATATCATTAGACCATCCGAACGTTTATTACGAGTTGGCTTACGGCAAATAGAGTTTGTTGTTTATTTTTGGCTCTCTCGCGCAACTGACAAAACCGTGTTAAGATGTACCAAGAGTGCACTGTTCATTGCGCAGGTCTCGGATAGCAATGTACCAGCCAAGGTCAAGAGGCACAGGCTATGACTACCTCAGCACAACTTACCAGCAGCACCAACGCCTACCGGTACGTAGGCGAGTACGGCTACTACCGCGATGGCGCCGCCGTGCAGTACGTGCGCGCCCGCTGGCTGGCGGTGGGCACAGGCCGGTGGCTTAGCGAGGACCCGCTGCGCTTCGAGGCTGGCGACTACAACCTCTACCGCTATGTGGGCAATGAACCGATGGCTAGGCGGGACCCGAGCGGGCTAGAGTGCGACGCCCTTAAGTCTACATTGACAAAGCAGCTGAGCAAATGCTTTAAGACCCCCTACGACTCCATACTTGCGACTGCCTTGGCGTGTATTGCCGAAGCGGAATGCTCGTGCGATCCTGGCGCAAGAACAAGTGGGGGATACGGACTGCTTCAAATAGGCCCACACCACCTAAGAAGCTGTGGATCGGGTTATTGCGGTCCGTGTTCCAACAAACAAAGACAACCCCCAGAAGATTGGAAGTCCGTCGGGTGTCAAACCCACACTGCGGTAACGATGTTGTACACATTCTGTTCAGATAATCCGACCATCACCTTGTGCGACGCACTGGGAGCCTATTGGGGTACGGTGCAAGGGCAGAACCCTCAAGTTTGGAGATGCATTACAAAAGCGCAGTGCAAGAGCATTAAGAACACGAAATGTTCGACTGCACTAAAAGGCGTGTGCACACCGTGCAAAAATAAATACCCACACTTGTCATTTCGTTGTAAAAAGGATCCAAAGGTGCCGCAATGTTCAAAGGTCTAAGTATATGTATATGGCACTTTTTGTTAGCAGCTTACCTCTGTGTCAGCTGTTTAATTTCCCGCAGCTATTCTCCACCTGGCAATCCAAATGTAACGGTCAGTGTCCTAAAGAACCAGCGTCCCCAGAATGCAATTGTGTACTCCATCAGTTCTAAGTGCAATGACAGGGACGAAGTAATTCTGTTTTCACCAAACCTGAAGCGTCAAGTTAAATTTGGCCCTACCAACGATCCACAGTTCAGCCTTCTTAATTCTAAAGGCCATTTGATTAGGAACTACCATGTCTCTAACTTCCAATCGTTTATTCAGAATGTGCGGGTTGGCAATTCTTACTTTGAGGTTTGTGATAAGGGTGCTGCATGGGGCTACTGGACGCCGGGTGGTTTTGGTCCGGGCGGTGGGTTTCCTCCCGCCAGCGCCATGTTCTTTTACGTTTTTTCCACTGCGACGGGCAAGAAAGTATTGAAGGCATCGGTATTGCACGACGGAATGCCAATAGCGATCACGGGTCGGTGGCTGTGGACAGTTAAGATTACCAACCCGTTCAATTTCTATATGAACGGGTTCAAACCTCACATCGCATTTGATATTCGCCGCGCTGCCAATGGCGCACTGCTTGCTGCTATTCCGATACCTTATTCGTTTGAGCGCGAATATGACCCGCAATTAGATACAGTTCACTTTTCCCGGAAGCATGATAATAATCCCAAGTACAGTGTTTTCGCTTACAATGATGAGGAGGGTCGCGGTTGGGGCTTAGTTCCGTTTAAAGTACATATTACAAATCGCAAACTGGAGATTATTTTTGGACATACGGATTCTAGTCCCGTTCCCTACTGTTCAATACCAGAAAAGGTGTCCAACGGCTATAAGGTGACCTGGAGGTTTCCATGGAAACACTGAATAGTTCGGCGGCTGTTAAAAGAATTGATACAAACCAGCTGGGACACGCGGTGAATATTATACATGGTTAAAGTTGCTCAGTACTCCGTCTAGAACGTAGACAGGATGATGGCAAATTGCGCTCGCGGAGGGAGCCGTACGCGTATGCGCAGCCGGCAAAACTGTGTTAAGATGTATCAAGAGCGCAACGGTCATTTCGCCGGTTTCGGTTAGCAACGCATCAGCCACCGTCACGAGGCACAGGCTATGACTACCTCAGCACAACTTACCAGCAGCACCAACGCCTACCGGTACGTAGGCGAGTACGGCTA
>DAIDKH010000128.1 GCA_027450145.1 Chthonomonadaceae bacterium
AACTTTGTCTGAAAGCATTAGGGACTTGAATTTGGCAAATGAAACTGCTGTATGAAAAGGCGGGGGAAGGCCGGTAGAATAAATGGCTGAACGTATGCCTTCACCATCCAGAAACTCAAGTCGGTCAAAGTACCGTATGCACCCGTCAACGCCAAGCCGCTTAAAAAGCCAATCCAGGGTAGTACAACAACGCATAGTACCGTGCTGGCATTCGTCCACCAGCATTTCCTGGTGTTTATCATAGAACGAGTTTGCGCGGCCACCCAGACCTGCGCGTTTCTCCAGCAAAACCGGCTCGATTCCTACCTGCGCCAGCACCAGCGCAGCCGTAATTCCTGCAATGCCGCCGCCAATAACCACCGCAGTACCGGTACCGCCTTCAACACGGCTGCTGATATGCGGCTGCAATTGAAGTTCCGAATTTTCTACGGCCGTTGTCATAATATCGATGAGTATAGCATAACCCATAATCCGTGCATATTAAAGGAAATGTTGGGGTTTTTGTTGAAACACTGTTAACGTCAAACCTCCAAGGGAGATCGAATTTTGAACGTGATTCGGGCACACGCTCCAGGGCGCTGCGGTATTGTTGGCAATCCTACTGACATGTATGGCGGGTCGGTTATTTCATGCTCTACACGTGAGCGTGCGGAATGTATAATCAGGACCGGTAGCAAGGGCATACTTCTTGTAAATGACGAACTTACGCAGTTGTTGTCCGGAGCTGATCAACTAGGGCTTTGCGGTGACAAACTTGACATAGCACGTTCTGCACTTCAGTTTTTCAATATCGATCCCAGTCAACACAGCATACAGATGGAGACCCACACGACCATCCCTATGCGTGCAGGTTTAGCCGGATCTACTGCGTTGCTTGCGTCCATTGTGGGGGCGCTGAACCAGTACTTGAGCCTGAAGCAAAATTGTTATCTACTCGCCGAAACGACTCGACGGATTGAGTCCGGCATCATGGGAATCGTATGTGGTCATCAGGATCAACATATGGCCGTTTTTGGTGGGCTCAATTTCATGAATTTCGCCGGTAAGGAATCATTAAAACAGCTTGATGATGAACCGCTCGCTACCATCGAGCCTCTCGCTGGACGGTGCGCTGCACCTGAACTGATTCTTGCACACACCGGCATTCAGCACCACTCAGGCACCGTTCACAAATCGCCCCGAGAACGCTGGCTTGCAGGGGATACAGATGTTCGAACTGCCTATGCGCGCATAGCGCAGCTTGCTCCAGCCGGTAAGCGAGCTATCGTGGAGGGCAACTGGAAATATTTGGGCGAGCTCATGAACGAAAACCACGAAATCGTTGCAAAACTAGGTGGTAGCGGAGAGGCAAACGACCGCTTAATCGATGCTGCCAGGGCCGCTGGAGCTCTGGGGGCGAAGCTGGCCGGTGCAGGCGGAGGCGGTACAATAATTGCCCTTGTAGACGATATTCAAGCGGTAAGTTCTGCGCTTCTTGCGGCCGGAGCTGACCAGTTATTCACGCCTCAGCCACAGCCAGGGCTAACGGTAGAGGTCAGTTAATTTGCTTCTAGGCCCTCAAAACAATGAGCTTAGGTACCGGCACGCCAGTGTGTGGCTGTCATGAATTAGACAGCGGTGCTCTTTTGGCTGATCTAGTGGATACTACTGGCCTTCTACGTCACTGTCCGCATTGTACTCATGCTGATTAAGCGATCTATTTGCAAATATTTGCACCGATGATATGGACGGTATCCCGTAGGCCTCGGTTACAGCAATGCATGGATTGTTGATTTTCTCGCCATAAGCCGTTTGCTGAGCTCAACCTACCTTTGCGTGCAATCCGCGCACACTAGAGGTCTATGCACCGCGAGGACACCCGCTGCCCTCCTTTCATGGTGAGTACTAGTAAATTGCCGCGGCCCGTCTTCCCGCCCTGCGAGTTTTGGATCACAATTTTCCCACGGCAATTCCAGATGTGAATAGGAAAAAGACCGTTGGGTTCATGCTTTTAGCTGTCTTGATATATGACTCGGAAGTGAGAGCCATCGTTTCGCATCTCGAATACTGTCCCACCATCAAATTTGCCTCCCCATGATGTAATTCCGACAATGTATCCCGAGCTGCAAGGGACCAATCCCAGTGGTTCCATCCCATCAGCATTAGAAGCCCGGTCCTGTTTTTCTACCGGTCGAAAGGAATGCAACACGCGGTAATCCGTTCCATTTGGCTGAATTGAATAGATAGCTCCGGTGCCGAAGGATCCTCCATGTGGCCTGCATCCAACAATCAAATTGTCTGATGTTAGTAGCACAGGCTGCAAAACAAGGCCCTCACCATATTCGCGTGCCCGAGATTGAAAGTTGTGCATCACTCGAAACGCGTGGTTCTTGAGAACTAACCGAAAAAGGACGCCGTGTCCAAACTTACCCCCGCGACAGGTTGTACCAAAAAGTTTGTGCCCATAACATGCTAGTTGCTGCGATGGATGTGCTCCATCGTTATTGACATTACCTGCGCCAATACCACCAAAACTGTGAAGTAAAGCGTAGGCTTTCGAGTGCGGATTGAACGAAAAAACCGTGCCGCCGCCCAGTACACCACCTTCTAAAGTGACACCATAAAGCATTCCGTTACGGGAGTAACAGAATCCTGTATCTTCACCGCTTCCATACTTGTTCTGTTGCATAATTGGGCCGCCGGCAATACGCATCCGCTTCTTACCTGCGGTCCATTCCCACAGGATTTTGTAGGCGCCATACGCGTCAGAGCCTGTATACATCACGGTTTTCCAAGATGACGACCTTGCGTTGCGGCCAATAATTGTACCGTATACGCTAGACCCATGAACTAAAACCGGAGAGTATGCAAGTACGTGCCCGAACACGCTGTTCAGCTTGCAAATGGGGGTTATGGCAGAATGAGGCCCCAGGTTTGAAGTTCCTGATTTGAATTTCCAAACGGACCCATTATAGACAAACGCCAGGGAACCAGAGCTGTTGGAATGTGAGTTCGTTTCGTTTCTATTGGCGCCAGTTTGGCCGATGGTATACAACGGAAACATGACGCCGACGACCCAGATATATAGACTTATCCGATTGGTCAATTGAACCTCCACTGAGCTAATCGCTCTGGTGCAGTGGTCAGTTTACATGACCCGGGCGGGTTGAATGTTCCAGGCGACTCCACGCATCTCTTGTAACAGCACTTTGTGTACTGATCAACCTGAATATTAATTATGCCGTTCCCTGCATCCGTAAGGCACTCCTTAGCGCAATCCATTCCATCGTGGTTGGTTTTGCCCAGGCATTTTCCCGGACATTTCAAGAGTTCCTTACTCTTGTCCTTGAACCTCTCCTTTAGTAACTCAACCAGATGATCATCACAGCAATCCTGGCAATCTGCTGCTGCCCCACCATCGTTCTTGTGCGCATTGTACAAATTACAGCCCGGCAATTCATCCTTTTTCTTGTCGGCAAGAAGCGACCGCTCTGAAATTAGGATCGCGCGCCCGAGCAATGAGAGTGTAAGTCCCGATCCTCCTTCGACTATGTGCAACTTACATGGCCCACATGCCGCAAGGAATCTGTAAGGTGTGTCGGCGTGTAATTGGGAATAGCGCCTCACACCAAATGCATCGTAGCTGTTGTCCCCAACTATTGCGACATTCTGATCGCTAATCATTCCTGCGGTGCCTGTAATGTCCATATGATGGTACTCGTCATCCGGCGAGCTCTTGCGGCGTATCAGCCTGCGCCTGCAGCCGCCGCCTGCCCGCAGGTACTGCGCGTTCGTCGTCCACGTGGCGCCTGTGAGGTCGCGGCCCTGCTCCACCAGCTCGCCAGCACCGCACGCAACGCCGCAGGGGTACCAGGTCCAGGCGTTGTTGGCGATTTCCTTCGCCCAGCGGCGGTTGCCATCCGCGCCGTATGCGTACTGGTAGGCGAGCGTGCCACTATGCGATATGCTCAACAGCTGCGACTCTTCGTTGTATCCAAACTCCCGTGAGTAGTTAGGGCCGGGCATAGTAGCCAGCGTGTTGTCCAGGTGGGCTGTACGACTGACGACTGAAAAGCTCCCACGATTGGTGTGGATAATTACAGGATATCCAGATAAGCGTGAATACCCTGTAAATCACAGTTTGGCTAATGCTGTGGTGTCCACCATGTCTGAGGGTTCGGTTGTTTAATGGGCCTTAGCTTGCCATTTTCGTCCATTTCGCTGACTCTGCCCGTAGAATCCATCATCTGTATAACTGGTGATATTACGTGGGTCTTAGGGTTTTTAGTAAACGCCAACCGTATAAATGCCGTACCCTTGCCTGAGCGGCTGAACAGTGCAATTGCCGGTGGATTTGCGACCTCCTGTACGCTTGCTACCTTCGAAGCGGGGTCACCTAAGAAAAATATTCCACCATTGTTTTTAGATGCGCCCATACCACCGTATTTTCGCCCGTGAGCAGTTCCTATGATGTACTCACTTGAACGCACGGTTGTTCGTCTAGGTTTTTGTGATTTTGGCGTGGACAACGCAACGTGCGCCTGCCCAACAAAAAGCCCGGCCAAGGCTGAAACTGCGACAACTGAAATTGTCTTCATTGGTCTCATACCCGAATCTCCTCATATTTGTTACAAACATTCCAACCAAGTTAGTGAGTTCCGTGTTTCGATCAACTCCTCATAATCGGCCCAGTCGGAAGTGAGGATTTTTTCTTG
>DAIDKH010000129.1 GCA_027450145.1 Chthonomonadaceae bacterium
ATGCCGCGAATCGTTCACCAAAACGGAGCTACATCAAAAATGTAATCGCCTCAAGACAATTCATCTACCGCGACGATGCAGGTAAGGATTACTATGTTGATTTTTGCCTAGGAAAACCGCAGTTCGACCAAAGGTCCAGCAATTGGAAATGCAAATACGAACTAACAGGACCAAACGATAACGTTAGGCGGTATATGATTGGCTGTGAATCTCTGGACTCACTAGTCATGGCACTCTGCTTTGCGCCCACGGAGTTAGTCTGCAGTCGGTTATATCCAGATGGCGCCAGGCTAATATGGCCGCAGTTAGCAAATTTTGGTTTTCCGTATGTCCCGCAAAGGTAGACGCCGGCGAACAGAAGGGGGGGTGATAATCGCAGTGAAGGCAATCAACCTATTTACCTAGTGGGCTCGCTCCCGTAGTCGTCACCAAGCGGGCAAGCGCGCTTTACGTAGGTGCCATCTGAAAACCAAGGGCGCAAGAACGCTACGATGCCTTTGGAAACTCTTCATTGTCAGCTCCGCTAAGGATACAAGGAGGCGCAACTGCCATTGACCAGCTGATTGTTGCGAAACATCGCTGCCGAGGCGCCCCCGATAGGCCACTTGTTTCGCAGTAGGTTCAACAGACACCTTGTTCAGGAGGGCACCTGCACGTTGGGGCAATAGCGAATTATGGTTTGTTGTGTGGTGATACCGTACTCATGAGCGAGCACAAGGCGTACACCACTATTCGTCAGTGCGCAGTGAGCGTAACCTTCCATGCAACCGATTTGTTATTGATTGCCCAAGGACAAAGCTCGCCAAGCTCAAGGAATGTGATAGTCCGGCACCAAATTGTGAAGCATGCCAGTCAACGCTCTGCACAAAGGGTGCTTCAAAATTGGTGAATATCCAGGCACGGGTTATGCCAGATTATTAGCATGTGAGGCTCTGCGTGCACGGACCAAGGGGATGGTGCTAGAGTATAAAAGTGTTAGGAGGCAGGCGGAAAGATGAAGAAAAACCTTCTTAAATGCTCAATGGATTCCAGTGCGCTTCTGCTATGCTCAGCATTTCTTTGCCTGGGGTATAAAGCGGTCGCTCAGCCTGTGGCAAGTCGCGATGTTGCAAAATTGGGTGCGCTACGGGTCAAACCTATGTCGGGATACAAGATGAGGTCCGATGATTATGGAATGATTTCGGACGTTTATTTAGTAGGATCCGGCAAGAAGAGCTCCCTTCAATATAAGTGTGTTCGGTTTCATGCGCCGTCTGGCGTCAACCCCGGAGATCACTTTGTTACCTCATCTGTGTTGAAGCAACAACTGCTTAACATCCTCCATAGTGAACACGCAAACCAGGTAGCTGTTAAAACAAGCAATCTAACGTGGCACGGAGTTCGTTGTGTAGACGCCTCATGGCAATACGTTACAAAAGCCGGTCAGCACTGTCAAAAGTATGAGAGGACATTTGTACTAAACGATTCAACCTATCAGGTATATGGAATTCTGATTACCAACAACGTTGCTACTGGCTGGGAGGTAAAGCGCTTGACAAAGCGTTGGCACACCCTCTTAACCAACATATCATTCAAATGAATGGTCGATCTGACGACTTCACGGCCTAGGACTTCGAAAAGGCGGGTAACCTGCTGAACGAACAGTACCTTACCAGTGACCATATAACATTGCCTTAAGTGAAGATAACGGTAGCAGGTTGATGCCGGCTATCGAGAGTGCCACCAACCTAACTAGAAGGGCTGGAACGCGGAGCGTACGCCGGCTACCGGGCCTGACGTTCTATACTACGATCTGTTTCGTGAAGAGCGGAAGTGCCTTGCCGTTCAAGAAACTACATTTTTTTGTTCACAAGTCGCGCAAAGTAGCAATCACAAAAGTTGACCAATGAACGAGTGTATCTGTAAATTTCGGATGGGCTAGATTTGCAGATCACCTAACAACTCGATTTAAACACGCATAAGTTGCGTTACCCGGTTTTCGAAGACATCGGCTAGTTGCGAAACAAAGTATTGCGGCGCAGGAGACATAGGTGAAGGCACTCATTCGGTCGGAATTAGAGCAAGCAGACGATGAGAAGGTTGGATCCATCAACCTCCTAACGCTCAATCTACCCAACGAGGGTGTGCAAACGTTAGTGCGATTGTCAGGCATTATTTGGGTAGCGCATTTCATTGCCCACTTGAATACGCTACAATCGACATTGTCTCAATCGTGGGGCGCGCTGTTGGCTAACATCGTTTTGTTGTTCGTGCTTTATCATCGTCGTACTGGCGCTCTGGACGCATTTCCTGATAGGCAGAATCCCGACGCTGCAGGCGCAAGCGCCGCTGTTAGCCGCCGCACAACCATTGTGTTGACAATTTGGGCAGTTTGTATGTTTGCCGCCCTTCAAATTCCCCACTTTTGTTCGTGGCTAGATTCCTGCTTATTGGCGTATCCGTTGCTTATTGGCGTTTCAATTGGACTATTGATGTTGGGGAAGATTGTCTGTCATCTGCAGTAGGACCCGCCATTGCTCGTATGGGCCGAATATGTCTCTACGACTCATCGATACAAACACATGGCTGTCACCTAGGCGGACAGTGCATTTACAGACAAATTCGTGCCCGCGGAGCAAGTGCTTAGGTAGCGATTCGCGAAAATAAGCTCTCAAACCGTTAAAACCGATCGATAAGTACTATCTAACTGGTAATTTGAGACAAAGGCATAGCGCCTTGTTGTGTTGAACGCGGCAGCGCGTAGTTGGAACATCTCCGGGTGGCACAAAAGCATGGTAATCGGTGCCTGAAATTGTGGGATGGAGGCGCATCGGAGTTCTTGTGGTGTGTAGGCGACGCCGTGAGAGTGATACACTATAAAACAAGGTAGGCGGCTACCGGCTGTCTTAGCCTGCCTGGTACTAAGGCTTGAAAACCCTCACGCGAAAACCGCGCTCGGTCGTGTATGGGGAGCTTTGCTGGTTTTGCGCATTTTTTGAACTCTGTTCAAGTCAACGTCACTGAGGTTAGGATACGCCACTGCCATGAGTTATCTCGACGTAGCGAGACATGGACGCTGGGAGTTCATATGAACCACAAACCTATTATGCCGACGAAAGTCCGATTTTACCTGAAGGTCTGGATAGTATTTTGTGCAGTTCTGGCCTTCCTTCCACTTCTCTACGCGATGTACGAGGCACCGATCAGAGGGTTAGCCGTAAAAAATCCATGCACGGAGAATTTCGCTCTACGATACAACACGATCGTTGGATTATGCGGAGTTTCATGGTTGGCGCTCGCCGTATTGACCGCAGTCATATTAGGAGGAACTTATAGGCGTGCCATAAGGTTCAAAAGCGCACCTAACGGTATCCACGGTCGACACGTTCAATTGGTAATAACCGAAGCTTGCGTTTTATTGTTGCTGTGCGTCGCCAATCTTGCATGGCAATCGAAATTACTGATGGCAAACGATCACCAGGAGACATCCTGCTTAAACCGGTATCTTCCCACCCACTTAAGTAACTAAACCATGATGTTGGATGACTGTGGTTAACGCTACGGATAGACTCTTACCTGTCAATGAGGTTGTGATTAGTGTGGACGTATCTGTATTTCTGATTTCTCTTCATCGTTGTCCAATTTCACTGCGATGATTGGGTTGACGGGCTCCTCTGTCTCCATTTTGGCCGCAATTGGTTTCAGAAGGTCCTCTTGCTCGCCTGGGTGGGTCGTGCCAATTCTGAGGAGGTCGTCGACGCAGTAATTATCCGCAGCGCGAAGAAGGCTGTCACTTTCCTGGCGATGCTGTTCTAATGCCTTAAGTGTCTGTTCTGCTGCTACGCGAACATTACAGTCGCGGGTTCGTTTCAATACCCTGCCTACGGTTGGAATTGCACTGGAGTCACCTGCGCGTGAGAGTGCACCCAGTGTTGATATTACAACTTTCGTGTGCGAT
Source organism: Chthonomonadaceae bacterium (assembly GCA_027450145.1). Classification (GTDB taxonomy): domain Bacteria; phylum Armatimonadota; class Chthonomonadetes; order Chthonomonadales; family Chthonomonadaceae; genus JAJZFK01. The sequence goes on from DAIDKH010000129.1 coordinate 3,938, forward strand.
GGGTCATACTGAACGTATTCGAGCTCTAATAGCAGCTTGCTTATCAGTTCCGTTGCCTGTGGGCCCAGTTGACCTCGATGCTGCGTTGAAATCGCATCCATCATTGCGGTGATTAAATCACCCTTCTTCTTCCTGATGCCATCTACAAAGAACCAACTATTTACTTTAAGTTTTGTTGCCTTTAATCTGTACCGCAAGGTTGATTTGACGCGAACAGCGGTTGATTCTGGCTGATTAAGTGCATGTAAACTGAGCTGTGCCATCTGTTCCAACTGCGCACAATATCCCGTAGCGGATATGTTGAGAGCAAGTGGCAATGCAACGAGTTGCACGATCGTGGGACCTACAGCTAACAAGAACGAATGTATCAACATCGTGTGCGTAAAGAGTGCATCTTGGTGGTCCGCGAACCTAATCATGGCGGGTACCGACAACCCCGAAGGCGGCGATTTCATTACAGGATCGCGCAAGGGCCAAACAAACGAATAATAAACCGTAAAGGCAGCCAGTACACAACTGAAATAGGTTATGAAGCGCAAGCGCAGTGGTTTTGAAGAAAAAACGAGTTCGTTGTTCACGAGGTTCACAAGCGCAGCACTTGCGAGCGTTTTGTTGTCGTCGTTCATCGTCATTAAGCCCACCCTATGTGTCTATAATTAATGGGACAGTGAAAATGTCATTCCATTTGCAAATTACTTGTAGGGCGAATAAGGA
>DAIDKH010000130.1 GCA_027450145.1 Chthonomonadaceae bacterium
GGGTACGATAGGTTAAAGCGCGTTGCAATTGTACGAGATGCCGATGATGATCCCAAGGCTGCGTTACAAAGCGCTCTTGGGCAGTGGAAAAGTGGACTGGGTGAACAATCGGCGCTCAAGGTAACTTCAGATGTATGGTTCAAGGACAGCCAAGAGCGAGAATGGACCGTTTGGATCATGCCGGACCCCAATTCTAGAGGCGATCTTGAAGAATTGCTGTGGCGGGTTGTTAAAACAGACGAACACCGCAAATGTGTTGAGGAGTTAATTACTTGCTTGGACGGATGTGATCCGGTTCCGTTTAGTTCGAGGACGAAGGCAACGCTTTACAGCTGGCTTGCCACACAGAAAGACCCTGTGAAAGAGTTACACGCCGCGTTCAAGTCTAGGCGAGATCTATTTGATGCGAACGATCCCGTTTTTTCTCGATTTTCAGGGCTTATTGAAGAGATGTGAACGTAGGCGGATATCGTCTACCTCGTCCAGCATGTCGCCGACGTCAGGTTTACCATCCGAGACAACCGCACCCGCGCCATAGATGATACCGGCTAGTGGGCTTTCATCTCGCAGGAATTCATACCCACCGGCGATCCCGCTCCCCCTTGCTGCCACACGATTGAAATGACGCGATCCCCGAGCAGAATTCCACCGGGCCTAGGTAATATGTACTGTCGGTACGAAGTTTCTGTACACTAGAATACGGAGGGCTGAATCGCCCTCTAGACGCCGCTCCTATGTACAGCCCTAACTGTAAACCGACCATTATGCGTGGTGCAAGAGCGCCGAAGAGACTGCGCTTCGTTGAAAGTAATTGCTATGAATAAGCTCAATCATTTACGTATTCGCGGCTTCCGCCGCCTCGCGGACGTCGATCTTGATCTTCGCCCCGTCATGGTTATGATTGGCGCTAACGGAGTGGGCAAGACGTCCATCCTGGATGCTGTCTCTCTGCTCTCGGCATCTGCATCAGGGAAGCTTAACACAACTCTATCGGCTATCGGTGGTATTGGTTCGCTGTTGACGCGTGGAATTGCTGAGGCGGTTGCTTTCGACATCTCCATGGAGGTCCCAGGTTACAACCCGCTGGATTATTCTATTGAGTTGCAGTCTAAAGGAAACGGTTACCAGGTTTTTCGTGAGGAGTTAAGCCAGGACCGAGGTCTACCAGCCCCATTCAAACATGTCACTGCGGAAGGCTCTCGCATACGATATCACGACGGGCAGAACCTGACTGCTCCTACATGGGATTACGAACCGGAGGAAAGCGCGCTTTCTCAGGTTCCTAAAATGTTCCACGGTCCTGAAGAGTTTAGGCGGGTACTCTCTACCGTCACGTTTTATCATGTCCTCGACGTACGACAAAGAGCCCCTGTCAAGCTGCCGCAACCAATGAAACCTGCCGTGCTGCCGGGTGCTGATGGCGAGGATCTGGTACCGTTCCTCTACAGTCTTCGCGAAGCCGATCAACCGCGATTCGAAGCAATCGTTGATACTCTCCACGCCGCGTTCCCAACCTTTGAGGCTCTTAACTTTCCTCCTGTTGCCGCAGGAACGATGGCAATGACGTGGAAGGATAGTTGCTTTGATAAGCCGCTCTATATGAATGAGCTCTCTGAAGGCACGCTGAGGTTTTTATGGTTAGTCTCGTTACTTCTGAGCCCTTCCCTTTCCACGGTCACCATGATTGATGAGCCGGAAGTCAGCCTCCATCCCGAATTACTGAGCCTGCTGGCAGATTTAATGCGCGAAGCTTCTGCACGAACCCAACTGATCGTGGCGACACACTCAGACCGCCTCATACGTTTCCTTGAACCGAAGGAGGTCTTAGTGATGGATTCGGACGAGGATGGATTAACCACTGCCACATGGGCCGATCATTTGGACATTGACAAATGGATGGCAGATTATACGTTGGACGATGTATGGCGCATGGGCCGGATGGGCGGACGCGCATGAGGATCACCGTCCTTGTTGAGGGCAGGACCGAGAAGGCGTTCAAGCCAATACTGGAAATATTCTTGAAAAACCGCCTGGAACAAAAGATGCCATACTTGGATTTCTTTCCATACGATGGGCGAATCCCTAAAGGTGATGACTTGAGGAGAAGAGTCGAGGCGTCTTTGCGAGGGACCAAACCTTCAGATCACGTAATCGCATTGACAGATGTATACACTGGTACAACAGACTTCCAGGGTGCCGAAGATGCCAAAAAGAAGATGCGTGCCTGGGTGGGACCTGAAACGCGCTTTACGCCGCATGTAGCATTACATGAATTTGAAGCGTGGTTGTTGCCTTATTGGCCGGATATTCAGCGGCTCGCAGGGCATAATAAACGTGCGCCGGCACCCAATCCGGAAACAGTAAACCATTCTAACCCGCCATCTCGTCGCATTAAAGAGATATTCGAGGTTGGTAAATCAAGAGATTCCTACTCAAAAGTTCGTGACGCTACTCGGATTCTAAAAGGCAAAGACCTTGGCGTGGCCATCGCACAGTGCGCTGAGCTAAAGGCTTTTGTAAACACCATCATCAGGCTGTGTGAGGGCACGGAAATACCCTGACCCTGCGCCTGCCCGCCATTGAGCGGCTTTCATTGGGCAAGCGTTCATACCCACCGGCCACCCGGCAGCGGCGCTACTGGCCCTAAAGGCGCGCGACGTGTGGATCTCAGCTTGCTCTATGGGCGCCATTCAGCAGACACGTAATGACTGCTTCCTGATCTACGTTTTACCGTCACCTCAGTCAAAACCGCTATATAGGCGCATATTACAACTTGCGGTACAATGTGAGAAATACACCTGTACTGCAGTAGGCTACCGGTATGAAGATAGCTCCGTCCACTCGCGCGAAAACTCTCTTTGCGTAGGCTACGGTCGGCGAGAACGGGGCAAATCATTTACGAATCCCTAAACATTCGTTGAAGCCGGGTGACAGCGCTACTCACGTTCGAAGACTACTTAATGTATCTTCCTCCCTCAGATTCAGTCGGATCGTCAGTTTGGGTGCCACTTCAGAAATTACTTTGGAACTGGTCTGCAATTGGAACTGAACCATCTGGCGGATGGAATGATAGTGCAACGATAACAGGTGGTCCAACTGCAAATAAATCAACGCCGACCAACAACTATCCAACCTGGGTAAATCTTATACCTGCAAATTAATTGCAAATCTGATGGACATTTCAACCATCAAGTTGACTGCCAGGAGACCAAAACATGAAATCACTCCTCAACATTGCCACCATTACTGGAATTGCGCTTGCATGTTGCCAAAATGCTAGTTATAGCCAGAACAGTCGTTCTTCTTGTGAGAAAAACATCACTCGACAACATTCACAATCAATAATTGGAGCGGGTATCTTGAAGTCAACACCTGCTCAACGAGCTCTCTACAAAGCACATGAAGTAAAGATTGAGCGCATGGAGAACCAGGGTTCCGAAGATCTCATGGTGGGTGACTACCGAGATGCTGTGGCTGTATATCAAAATTTAATAAAGTCTAATAACCAATACATCTGCTATAAAGAGGACCTTGCCTATGCACTACTTGGCATGGGAAACAAGCTTCAAGCGATGCAGGTTCTGCACGATGCATACTATGCAAATGGAAATAATCTCTACACATCTGGATGTGATCGAAGAGCATACTCCACTTACGCCTTACTAGAGGACGAAGCAGGAAACTGGAAGGAGGCTGTACTTGCTTACAGCCTTGCTGGTGTCGAGAGTAAGGATGTTAATAATGCTCCTTATGGGATACCTAATTTCAATAAAACTGGTGGCTACGGCGTACCAAATATAGACATTGTATTTTCTGCAGACAAGCCTGAGCCTGTTCTACTTGCAGCAGCGGCACATGCTGTTATTGGAGTGACACTCTCATTCCCTAATAATATAATTACGGGTAATGACGGCCATAATCACGCATATGATCAATCCATTGCACAGCTGCAGCGTGCTGTAGCATTGGCACCAAACTGGCCCATTGGCTGGTACTATCTGGGAGTAACCCTTAAGCGAGCAAATCGGTCTCAGCAGGCAACGGAAGCGTTCAACCAGGCCGTAAAGACAGCCGGCACCAACAAGAAGCTCCTTAAACTGATAAATTGGTAGATGTGTGTTGTAGCTTTCAATGCTCTTTCAGCAGCACTGTCTACAGGCATATGATCTAAGCATTAACATCCAGGCGGCTGGCAGCATTCACCTGTTGCCAGCCAACAGCTCAACCACCCCCACCTGGTATTGGGATGACACATTGTCATCAAAGGATGAGACTATTACATGCGATGCCAACGGAATTGCACCGAATGGCACATAGTTTCCACGAACATTCAGCACGACGGTAACCGAAGTGGTACCGACATCAAATATGACTGCGACGATTGGATCCTCAATAATATATCCCAAGGCACATGGCACTTCAGACTATTGGTTAATATTGGAAGGACCCAATAACTCGGAGGGATATACCCTTAGCTATGACGTTGCACAATCGGCAGATTTCCAGGGTGTTGGCGAATGCGCGATTGCTCAACTTCTCCTAAGCACTTTTAGTACCACACCGCCCATCTACTCTTGGAGTGAGGACGGTGAGGTACGCAGTATGGATGGTTGCACG
>DAIDKH010000131.1 GCA_027450145.1 Chthonomonadaceae bacterium
TTTTCACTAGATGCCAGTGTCACGACAACTTGTACGTTCTTTACTCCGGCCATACTGTTTAATGTCTCTGTTAAATCAGCTTCATATTTTTCTTTGTAGTCATTTAATGTTTCCTCAACTGAGGCTAATCCTGAATGTGCGGTCTTGTACCCTGGTGCGTATTTTATGGCGATACTGTAATCGGTCGCTGCTTCCCGAAGGTTGCCAGCACTCGTTGCTTTTCGTGCAAGGTTAACGTAGCAGTACGATAGATTTTGCTTAATTGTTGTCGCCAAAACTGCGCTAGGTTTTAAATCTAAAGCCGATTTAAACCCATCGGCCGCCTTCTTGTAATGACCTTGCTGATAAACCGCACCCGCATCTGTGACCAGCTTACTGATGATCGCGTTCGTGCGCTGTACCTGGTATTTGTGGTACGTTCTCAATGTGGCCATACTACCGAAGGCAACCAGCAGTCCCAATACAATGCCCGCAACTACTAACTTTAGGAACGTCTTCTGCCCGTGTGTCAACAGGGGGCCAGAAGGTAAGCGAAAGGTTTGAAGATTTGTGCCGGGGACTGCAGCAATCTGTTGACCAGTTGCCCAATCAAACGCAACGCCGGATGCATTAGGATCAGGCAGTTGCGAACTGCCAGGATAATACCCACCATAGCCGAGAGCAGACGCATTATCCGGTAAGCCAGTGGTCACATCCAATAGGCATTGCTGCCCCGTTTGAGGATCTAATGTCCACCATTGACCAGTAGTCGGTTCATATAACATTGGCAGGCCAGTGCGAGGGTGGGTTGGTACCTGCTGCGATACTGTCGGCATGACCGGTTGTACTGCTGGTGATGGATAAATGCTGCGAACAGCGCTGCTTACATTGTTTAGCGCGTCCTTTAAGTCTGCAATCATACCTGAGCAGTCGTCGTAGCGGAGACCTGCATTTTTCTGCAGTGAACGGCGAATAACACTGTCTAGCTGCATAGAGATACCTGGAACAGGTGGAGGTTCTGAGTTTGCAACGGCATAGGTGATTGCTATCACACTGTCGCCGGTAAACGGCTTGCGCCCCGCCAGCATCTCGTAAAGCATCACGCCCGTCGAAAATATGTCGGTGCGATGATCGATAGCCTGGCCCTGTATCTGCTCGGGCGACATGTAGCTCGGCGTTCCAAAAACCTGTCCATCGCTAGTGAGAGCGGAGTCTTCGGTAATTCGCGCTATTCCAAAATCGGTGATCTTGACCACATCATTTTTCAGTAAGAAGATATTGTCCGGCTTAATGTCGCGGTGAATGACCCTGTTAATGTGCGCGTGATGAAGTCCTTCTAAAACATTGATTACAATGTTGCAGGCCTGCGTAACGCCAGGTTGCGGATTTACGACCAGCGACTCCCGCAGACTTTGGCCATCAAGGTATTCCATCGCGATAAAGTATCGACCGTTATCTTCTCCAACGTCAAAAATCGATACGATATTCGGGTGGGTTAACCGGCCGGCCGCGCGCGCCTCGCGATTGAAGCGTTCTATACGATCGCGTTTTGCCTGTCCCGTGATCCCCGCTGGGAAGTTCAGCTCTTTCAGCGCAACCGTACGGCCGAATCGCGAGTCTCTTGCCTCATAAACGATATCGTTACTTCGGGCAATCTCGCGAATTATATCGTATTTGCCAAGAACCAATTCGGCCAACCTAATGTTCCCCCCGCGTTCCCGTTTAGTGCGCTTACCTAAAGGATTGGACTATTCCTTCGCGCGACCTGAACTATCTAATAGTTAGACGCGTAGTGCTACTGGTACTGAAGCAAATTATATTAACCCTCAATATCTATTACGCGATAAACGTGCAGTAAGGTCGGCATTGTAATGAGCTGTGCGAACGCACGATTTGCGTAGCTTTCCCGTTGAGCCAATAGATCAGTGTTGGCTAATCGTTGTTGATCGCCACCTGTCCTACTCGGGTGTAAACATTCTTCATTGTGACCCGGGCATCAAACCTTGAGATATTATGGCACTCTCGTCTATTAGTATCGGTAGTTCGCGCTTAAACAATTTGAAGCGCCTCCTCAACTGGTAAAAGTGCTACAGGAGTACCTCAATGTAACTGCTCCCCATAGGTACTATTCGCACCTTGGTCAATTTGTGCCGGATGGCTCGTAAGCCGCTAGTTCCGAGTTGAGGTGAGGCCGATGTTACCTGGGCCGGCAATTTTGCGAACCTAACTTGATCCGGATGTCCTTACCGTAGTTGCACTAAGAATCTCGACTGCTACCAAGCTTCGGATTGGATTTATGCATCAATCGAAACGAATTTCGCTATTCCAACTAACTACGTTTGCAATGCCCGTACGACATAGTGTTAACCAGTTGTAATAGCAATAAAGACGTTACGATTACTGCACCGCGCTTAACAGGTACTATAGCAGTTAGAAAACTGCCCTGCAGCTTTGCGGCCGGCGGTACCACGACGGCGCAGCGGGCCGGTGGTTGAACCGCGACCCCTGTCGTATGCCGGCGGCGTGAACGTTAGGAGTACTGCGACAACGGGCCTGTAGGCATGAGAGACGCCAGCGGGCTGGGCCCTCGTTATGATGATCCAGCAACTGGAACTGGCCAGAGTTGCCGCATCAAGGCATTACTTTCGCTTATTGGCTCCTTGGAGGGGTTCCATAACGGCTTCGATTGGAACGCACTCTTTTCCGCAATATGCAGCGCGGTAATGAATTGCGGTATGGGAGCAATGTGTACAGCGCTAGGCAACATTTTAGACGTAACTTCACCTATAGTCGGATGTGTGGCTGGAGCTATCTGTTCAATTACGGGGTCTGTCCTATCAGACATGTGTACGGTATTAACCGATTGTCCCGGGAAAAACAACGTGCCAAAAATGCTATGTAACATCCTATTAGCTGCTGCCTCTGGTTGGGCGAGCGGCGGTGTACCGGCCTTCGGCGGTCCCTTGGCTCGGCTGATATCTGGTGGCGGGTCATTGTTCTGTTATTACCTCTATGGGGGCCACCACACTCCGTTGTTTTGAGATCGTCGGGGTCTAGGAGGGATAAAGATTTGCATCCGGCCGAAATACAACCAGGCAAAGATCAGCGTTTTGGAGAGCTCTGCGAGTTGTGTTCTGAATTGATGGCGCCGCTGGGTGACGGTAAGACGCTCAGTCGACTTCGCTATCGTTCCTACTGCTGGTATGCGTCCGCAATTTTTCTAATTTTGTTCATTTACTTGATGATCTTCTTGGTACTGTCAACTTTGACCGGAGGACTAGCGTGGTCACTCGTTATCGGTCTAGGCATATCCATGGTCTCTGGCATATTTCAGATTTCTGCTCGGAGGGGCAGCGAATTGCGGCACGCCGGCGGTTTTGAAAATGAATTGAAAGAGCTTAGTACGGTAATTGCACAACACAAAACATATATTGTTTCAGCTAATTGGGACGATTTAAGCATAGACGATCGCCACCTAGCCATCCGAGCGTTTATGCGTTACTCGCTGCGATGTCTGTCGGTGAGCATATTAGAAAAGGCTACATTGGTACCAGTAGGCAACAAAGAGCCTAATCGTTTCGTACCGAGTCTCGGAGCGAGGTACTATGGAACCTTCGAGCCTGACCCCCTCATCCTAATGGTATTAGGTAAATTGATCACGATTGACGCGCGGATTTCGTCACACTTAGATTATTCTGTTGAGATTGGTACTCTAATTGGTGATTTGAATCGTCTTAGAATTCCTACTGGCGAGCGTATTCCTCGTAAAACCATGGCTGATGATGCCTATACAGCTGTGCAGGCGCAATTCGTTCAATACCTAGGTCGTTACGGCGATGCCAATTCGCTACGTGTTCTGCGCACCTTAGCTCGTGATAAACGTTACCCGGGGCTACAGGCGGAGGCAAAACTGGCAATTGACCGCGCAGCCAACCTGGCTTGAGATGCAGATCGTGGCGCGATTCCAACTTTTCACCTCATCCTCAAACCCGTCGCCCATCTCACCGCCGTCGCCTTCGGGCAT
>DAIDKH010000132.1 GCA_027450145.1 Chthonomonadaceae bacterium
GGTGCAGGACGGCGTTGAGCACTTTGGCGATTTCACGCCCCTGGTAACTGTGCAGGTCACCCCTAGCGAGGTGGGCACGCCAGACGGCCTTCTCACGACCTTGTGGGACAACGACAACCTTCTGCTGGAGCTAGACTCTGCGTTAACGGTGACCGGCCGGTACACAGATGCGCCGGGCACGTGGGGCGGCCTGGTGTTTCGGTAACTATCGTTGATAATGGGCACCTACAAAACACTCCTCGCCAGGGCTTCCCTGGGTTGGGGCGGATTATAGATCTTAAGCCCGTCGCAATGCAAAGGTTATTGTCACCTACCGAAAAGGAGAGTTGCAATTCCTTCCTTGTTGCCGTACGTGCAGAGCGGGTTGGGCATGGCTTCCCGCCAACCGCCCGTATATGCTGGAATTCCAACTGCGTTAAGTCAGGCACGCACCACAATCGACCAAATTCGGAGTGTTTATAAAATGACGTCTAACCAGCGAACCCTATTATTCGTGATGTTGTTCGCATTTTTTCGGCAGGTAGCCGTGGTTGCAATGCCGCCGAATGGCAAAAAGATAGACGTAAAGCCAGAGATACCCACCAGCTCGACAAAGTCGTTATTGGCAAGAATTACTCGTTCACCACTTCTGTTCTGCCGCAATAATGATATATGGGAAGTGCGAAAGGGAGTTTTTCGACGGCTAATCAGGAATGCTCATGACCCTGCATGGTCGCATAAGAAGGATAAGATAGCCTTTGTGCGGCAATATAATGTGTGGATATGCGATGCCACGGGCAGGTATCAGCACCCAATCACATCGTTCAAACTCACCAAAAAACAGGTGACGGAAAACGAAGACGGTTTTGAAGGTGTCAACTATGGCGACATTCAATCGGTGGCTTGGGATCCTACCGGCAATATTGTGGCATTCTCGCGTGTCGACCAGTATACGATTACGCGGAATGTGCCCCCAAACATGTCGTCCCCATTTTTCAATGACCTAGGCACGAACACAACTCGCTTGATTTCAGACATCTATGCTTGTCTTCCATACACAGACCGAGAGCCGACTACTTTTGTATGGATATCCGATTCAACCAGCGGATTGCCCAGTGTTTCACTACCTTATTCCGCAATTCCGGCTTTCTGCCCAACTGGCAAGCGTGTTGCGTTCGCCCGCAACGGCGACCTGTGGCTGGCTTACGATGCAACGTTGCCGACCAAACACGGATCGAGCCATAACGAAGCGACAATGCAGGTATCCGAGCACTGGGACTGGCGGGAGGAGCGGCTCGCAACCGCTGCAACATATGATGGAGGTGATGGCGGAGCAAATTCGTCGACGTTTATTAATCACATTGCCTGGTCACCAAACGGCAAGTTGGTTGCTTACAGCATTACAGGCTTAGACGAATCAGGAAACGGTAATGTAACCTACCTTTACAACCTAACGAGCCATAGCCGTGAGCGTTTGTCCGAAACTGGTGATTACCCGGTATTTTCACCCGATGGGTCATTCGTAGCTTATAACCGGGAAAAGTATGATCCACGATTGGAAGGAATTCTGTGCAGGAGTATCAACGGCAGAATACAGTTCGTTATAACTGCAGACGGCTGTGATCCTGCGTGGTGATGTGATAAATTAGGCGAAAACATTACCGGCAAGATGCTCCAAGGAGGACGCGTGCTCACCGACCCCGTCGGTGCCGCGAGGCAAGGCGGTAACGGCAGTACCAACGCCTACCGGTACCCAGGCGAATACGGCTACTACCGCGACGGCGCCGCTCTGCAGTATGTGCGCGCCCGGTGGCTGACGGTGGGCACAGGCCGCTGGCTGAACGCGAAGGCGGCTAACCGTCAACGTGGGAGTAATCCCTTTGCGTACGGGCATATTGAGGCCAACGGGAAGGTCCACCTGCTAGATGGGTTGGACATTCCGGTTTGCGCAATCCCGTGCGAACCCTGCTGGGCCCGCCTGATCGACGCGTTCCTAGTCAGTCGCAGTTGTAAGCTGGATCTGAAATGCTGGGCAAGGTGCCTGCTTGGCGTGTGGAGAAATCTTCCCGCGTGGGTCAAGATTGGTTGCGGCATCGCCTGTGGTGCATGTGTGTTTTGCCTCACCGAAGACGTGTGTGGTGCCTCGCTTGCTTTAGCGTCACCACGCAGACCGCGACATCCCGGCAATAGCCATTGCAACACAAGGAAGGTAGCATGCAATGCATTATGTTCCAAATGCGCGGATCCACTGTGTTGCGGTCGTTCATTTGGTGCTTGTTGCCATGAGTTCTGTACGACTAGTTTTCATAGGTGTCTGGACGGCGAGACCTGCAACAAAATGGATTGTTTGTACCCCTCTGTTGACTTTACGGCCGGTAAATTATGCGAAAAATCGGTGATGGTAATATGGACTATATAAACACGCCTATTTACGACCATATACAGGTATCTGAAGAACTGAATTTTGTGATGGCTGATGAGGACAGAAATAAATACGTAAGTTGTATAAAGGGTTATGTCGATTCATTTCTTCCTGACGATATGTCATATGATAGTTACTGTTGTCACCTTAGCCTGTTTGCCGCGTACTGTTTCGCCCACTCTACTACTCTAGCATTGGCGACGTTGGCGAAATTAGAGCAATTTCCAATCCTAGATTACCATCGTCATTTAGAACACATCATTGCCTGTCTAACCGATCTAGGCGAAATAGGATTAGCACGCCAATATGCGCGTAGGATGGTAGAGATGATTAGGGTCGCGGTGCACCCACCGAAAAGGGCTGTCGCGTTGTTTTCTAGCCATCACACATGGTTGCTAATCATCTGTGAGCATGATCCATTTGATTGCGACGTACCTCTTCTTCTTGCCGCATTATCAAGCCTGGCTGGCAGCCAATATTCATTTCGCGATGTTACGGATCTGTTCGATATCCTAATGCCCTTAAATCTTGTACCCGCGTCGGGTATGGTCATCTTGCAGTCGGTGTGGGCATTTATGAAATGCGATGAGGCATTCGGTGGGAACAACTATCAAGATGAGCTGGTGAAGATAGAGGCTTGGCTGGCGCAACTTTCTAATCGCACCTGACCGCACGATGACAGTGAAGAACCGTCGGTACATGCGTGTTGGTGCAGCTACTTACAACCAAAATCAGTAAGATAACCAGTTTGGGAGACAGCTGTGAAGAAATCGGTGTACGACCAGATGCAGGCATCTGCGGAATATTCGCGCCTAATTGCGGAGGATGTGCATGGCCTGGCCGATTACATAAAGCCTTACGCCAGTGCCGCAGCCATGAACGAACCTGGGTCTTATGACCACTACATGTGTATGCTCGCACTGTTCAACGCTTACGCCTACTCTGGAGACAGCGCGTCGACCTCAGACACACTTAAAATATTGGATGCTGTTGACGTCGTTGGTATGAGCCGGATGCCAGAGACAATATCGTTTGACCTCACTGCATTGGCCGATTTCGACTGTGCATGCCAGCTTGTTATAACGGCAATAAACGTGATTGATGACCTTACAGTTGATAGCGACTACAGAACCTTGCACCTAGTTCCCGTCTATGCCACGAAACTCAATCTGCTTGTAGCAAACGACGTTACAAATGGCGAGATCCCAGAGCTTCTTGTGACGATAAGAACGCTGTCGTTTGGATACAAATATTACAATGAAGCACTCATCAGGGCGTGCGAGTTGTTGCTGCCTGCAGGCATCCTGAAGGACGAAGATGCATACACCTTATACTCGCTGTGGACATTTATGAAGGTGGATGAGCGCTTTTATGGAAACTACCATCCTGATGATTTGGCAAAGGTTGATGGCTGGATTAGGCAGCTCTATCCGCCACCCAAAAAGTTCATCTTTCAGGGTAGGTGCTAACGCCACGGCAGCACCAACGCCTACCGGTACGTAGGCGAGTACGGCTACTACCGCGATGGCGCCGCCG
>DAIDKH010000133.1 GCA_027450145.1 Chthonomonadaceae bacterium
AGCTTCAGAGGGAAGCATCAATGGCAGGCCGTGGAACCCCGTCTTTCAGCCGGGCCCAGGGCTATCCAAAGCACCGCTGCAGGAGTGGGCCGCAGGTGCGGGTCTTTCGGCAGTCCTGAACAGTGATAGCCAGATGCTGCCTTATCTGTTTCCTAACGGCATAACCCAGGCAGCGGTTCAATCAATGATCACGCAAGGCCCAACGCAAATTGACCCACGCAACATACCCACCAGCCTTCCGCTGCTCGTTTGGGACCAATGGCTTCCGGGAACCGGCCCGCAGGACATTATTCCTGCCAGCGTGCTCACCCCATTTCTAACACGCCTCAACGGGTATTACGGCCCCATCATGTTCAACCCGGCAACGCCCCACTCTCAGCTTGGCCCACTTGCAGGTGCAGAAGACATTAGTTTCAACGATATGATGCACAGTGTAGGACTCTCGACACCCGCAGCGAATTGGACAAAGAGCCTAGCTCAAAACGAATATTCCATGCAGCAGTGGTGGGCCGTGCGCGGCTGGGAGCAGCTGGATCAGTTGTTTACTGAACGTACGGATATGGATAAACATTGGCTCGATAACCGACTGTTTGTGACAAGTCCGAACCGGGGTTTTATTCCTATTGGGATGTTGACCGGGTCACAGCTCGGTGACGAATACTTGAGCAACGCCTGGTATGTAGAGCAGCTCGTTACCAATAGTGGCGACAACCACGCGGGCGGTAATGCACCAATAGATTATGCGTACTTCTATGGGCACATGGCGAACCTGCAGAGATTCGGCGGAATACTGCAGCCGCTGCGTATGACAGAAGCGATGCTCTTAGGCATGCGGAATTACAATGGCCCCAATATGGGGATCTACGTATGGTATGGCGGGTTCCGCCCATGGCACGAAGGCCTTATGCTGACCATGGTGGAACCAGCATGGACACCACAGTGGAGTGCTCTTCCCGCTTCAACCACAGCGAGCATTCTCAACGCCATGGCAGGAGCTTACCTGCAAGGTATTCAGCGGTTCACGCCCACTCAATACTACGATGGCGGCGTTACCTCGCCCACCCAGACACCTGGATATGTTTACAGCAACTGGGTGAGTGCAACCTACGAAACGATACCGGTACTGCAAAAAATGGGCGTTAGTGCCACAATTACTAACGGTCTTGCAGATTGGGCGCAGCAGGTTTGGAAAACGACCAACTGGCAGGTCTTCAAAACAGCACAAGTAGTCAACTAGGAGTATCCGTAGATCACCGACTGCGTGAACACAGTCGGTGATCATGAAGTTATGTCACATAGCGTTGAACGAAACCAACAAAATGCAACGGCGTTAACAGCGGTGGATAGCGACCTACCTGTTGAACCAACGCCTCGTAAACCTGAGAGATTGCGCGAGATCGATCTGCTGAGAGCCACGGCTGTCTGCCTGATGGCGGTGACTCACGGTATCTTTCACATGGGCTATACTCCCGCATGGGCGTCCTTTATATCGCAGGCTGGCGTCTATTTCTGCTATGCCGGCTTCCTCATGGCGTTTGCACTGGCACAGGGCGTCACAGCCGATGGCGCGGCCGCTAACCCGGCGAGGAGAAGGAAGCGCCTGCTGCAACTGGCAGGTTTTGCGTTACTCGCCTACTACTGCGTAGCTTTAGGCGCCTACAAGGAGGAGATATTTAACAAAACTTCCAACGCTGCCATTTTACAAGCAGGTGGCACACCACTCGCCGGATCTTCGCCACTTGTAAATCTGCTCAGGCTGGCAACGCTTCTTACCGTGCCAAAGGCTGGCGACTATTTTCTCTGCTTCGTGCTCTTCCTGGCGGTCATTGCCATCTGGCCCAAACTGCCTTCTGCGGTGCAGCGCAGACCCTGGCAGGCGATGGGGGCGTCGTTGCTACTATTTGCGGGGGCTATCACCTTGAGCTGGGTGTTTCCTTACACTGTGGAGATGACCGGCAGGCTAGCGCCAATTCAGGGCTGGTGGCTCATGACTATCGGCATGAACGCAGGTTCGCGAGTCTTTCCGTTATTTACCTATGCACCACTTCTTACAGCAGGAATCATTGCCGGTGGTTCCTACTTGCACAGCGACAATCGGCAGGACTGGTTGGATAGAGTGAGTGCATTTTCGATTGCTGGGGCCGTGGTCACCGCCCTCATTAGCTTCGCCTTCTGGCCGGCGCCATTCTTGAAGTCGGACGGGCCACTGGCCCTCTCAACCGCCGTCCTTCCGGGTGCCCAGCCCGGTATAATCTACCTCGTAGGCGCAACATGCTGGTCTCTGCTAATATGTGCGCTCTTCGCGCGTCTACTGGCCGCCCGTTCCGCAGTGCACGACTGGCCCGTTACACGGTTCCTGACATTTACGGGTCAGAACTCGCTATGGATCATCGTATGGCAGTACGTCTGGATTGTAATGGGAGTCCGCATCCTGCACCCACAGGTCGGAAACAGCCGGGCAATTCTCTTTCTTTTTACCATGGTTGTGGTGCCGCCTTTCGTCGTCCACGTACTCAAATCTGTGCGCAGCACAAATAGCCCTGGGTTCGCGAGGGTGACTGACCGATGACGGCGACCGCGCGTAAGCAAATCTCGATGCTTGTGCCGGCGCTGCCGCCCCGACTGGATGGCATTGGGGATTACAGCGCCATAGTTGCCTCAGGCCTTGCCGTTCATCATGACGTCACTCTTATCGTCAAGGACCAGGAGCCTGCGGCGGCCGCAGTAAAAGGCGTAGCGACTATCGCAAAGTTTCCAAGCAGTCATCCCAAAGCGATACTTCAGGTTCGTGATACCATTATGCAGAAGCAGTCTCAAGGGCTGCTGGTGCAGTATAATCCCTTCTGCTACGGCAGACGAGGATTGAATCCCTGGCTGCCTGTGGTGCTGCGCCGCATTGGTGCAGCAGGTATACGGATAGGCGTGATGGCGCACGAGACCTTTGTGGTGAATGGCAGCCCTGCCTGGCGAGTTATAGGCAGATTACAACGGATGCAGCTGCACGCCATTGTACGCACGTGCACGGTATCCTACACGTCGTGCGATCGTTACCGTGACCATGTACTTTCCGTGGCGCCGGGCAGCACAGTGCGCGTGATGCCCATCGGATCGAATATCCCGCGCATCGATGCCCAACGGCACTCCGAAAAGGCACGGCTGGGCATACCAACCAGTACAACGGTGCTAGGCATGTTCGGTACCACTCAGAGTGGTGTTCAGCTTGCATTTATTGGCGAGGCCATAAGGCGGTGCCGGGAAGCAGGTCACGAAGTGGTTCTGCTCTATGTGGGCAGCCAGGGTGGACGATTGCGTGACCACATGCCTGCCAATGGGCTAATGGACCTTGGACGGCTGGAACCCACCGACGTATCGCGCGCACTTACCGCCATGGATATCTATCTTGCCACCTTTGACGATGGTATCTCTACACGTAGAGGAACTGTGATGGCCGCATTGCAACACGGCGCAGCGCTTGTTGGGACTATTGGCAAAAATACCGATGCACTGTGGCGCACAGAGGACGGGACGTCGCTTGTTCTCGCCGCCGCAGACAATGCCGGCGCATTTTCATCGGCGGTGTTATCTCTTGTAACGGATGGGAGACGGGCCGCCACAATGGGTGCGTGCGGCACGGCACTTTATCATAGAATGTTCGATTGGCCGCATACCGTCACCGCAACCACCAGTTTTATGGAATAAGTGGAGAGTAGTGGAAGCTGAAGCATCGGGTCGTGTTGCAGTGGCACGGAACTTGCTGTATGGACTGTGGGAGTGAAGATTTGAAAATACTGGTAGTAATGCCGGCTGCAACTCAGCGAGGCGGCGCCGAGATGGCGTTGGTGCATCTGCTTGGTGAGCTGCCGCTTGAGGGCACCGAATGGAG
>DAIDKH010000134.1 GCA_027450145.1 Chthonomonadaceae bacterium
AATAACGCGCGCATCGCACAGCCTGTCGTTTGCTACAAGGCGATGAGCGAGCCGGGCCTGCTTACTGGCAGCGGGGGGCGGGGTGTTGTGGTGCCTAGCCGCGGCTTCCAGGTGATGGGCAAGAAGCCTGCGCCAGCGAAGATGCAGGCATGTTCAGCCATACTTCCAAATTTCATGTGCATGTCGATTTGCACCAATGCTACCCCCTACGGAGCGCAATTTCCGGAGTGGTGTCAAGGAATATGTGAGTGGCTTCATTTTACCGGATGCGATGGGCTGTGGGCGGAATGTACCGGTATGGGAGATACTCCTAAAGGGCAGTCGTGTATGTTCATCTATCTCGAAATGTGCAACGGGAGGTGAGCACGGTGCAGGAATACGTCTTTCATATTCGTCAACTCAATGTTCTTCCTACACAAAGGTTGTTCAAACGGGCGATGTGCCTCGCAGCACACATGGATATTGTAGCCTTGTCGCTCAACGTTTTACTCTATGCCACGTTAGTGGAGAGCCAACAGGCTCTTCCAGGCTTGCTCGGTCGGAGTGAAGCTGAAATAGCCGAAATTCTCGATAGATTTGCAGAACGATCAGATATCCCGCGCCTGGAGGACGACTGCCTCAAATGGACGTCGAAGGCGAAGCCAAGCCCGTCATTGTTTTTGCAGACAATCACAGAAACGCCCGCTCATTGCCTCTTTCCGGATCAATCAGCTATTGGGCCCCTGCACGTTCTTCGCCATCTTCTTATGAAATGCAGTACCGATGCAGTGGCGTTACTTTTGAATGCGGACAAACAAGTACTGCTACGAACAATTGAGGAGTCGCAAGAATTTTACCACGAAGCACATTTGCCTATGCCCGCACCAACGCCGGACGATGCGTTAAACGCCCTGGTTCCGTTGTTAAAAAGTGAATATGCAATGGTGCGATTCATGGCAGGCATGTCGCTTTTACACGAGGGGCGACAACTTTCTAGGGTTCGGAGTAGTTTTGAGGAAATGCTCACGTCAGATTTAACACATGGTTTCATCGATTTTTCGACCGTTAGTGGAGTTGAACTTCCTTCGTTTCACGAGTTACTACGAAGAGTGGTAAGCGAGCGCCTAATGTAAAGCTTGCTGCCTTAAGGTTCACGACAAACGCGCAGTACCTGCGGGCAGAAGGCGGCTGCAGCAGCATGCTGATACGCCGCAAGAGCTCGACGGATGACGAGTACCACCACGAGGACCCGCTGGGCAACTTCGGGGTGATAACAGGTGCCAACGCTGCGGTGTTGAGCAGCAATGTGTACGACTGGTTTGGTATTGACCGGTATTTGGACGGGCCAAGCATGACTAATGAACGAAAGATAATGACTAGGGATCTGGGCGACGGATTGATGCTTATCGGAAGCGCAGTGTTTGCAGCACCATCTCGGGCATTAAGGTTCACCCAAAACGATTACATCTTTACAAGTCCGATTCAACAAATAATCAAGACCTTGACTGGAATCGCGTGCAGCATTTGCATTGACGGATGTCGTACGTTGCGATTTCTGCTGCACTTGCCGAAGGGTGCGACCTGCAAAAGTTGGTGTGACCATGCACTTCACTGCAAAGACAACAAGAAGAAGACGCCACCAAATCCGTGCACGAAGGGACAAAATCAGGTCACAATATCGTGCGGGTCTGCGAAGGGCACGGTGTGTCTCTCGCCAGGTCAATCTGTGTGTTGTTCTGGTAATGGATTTACGGTGGTAAACGGCCCGTGTCCTGCGACGCATAAGGTTGGTCACCCTTCAAACTCGAAAACAAATTGATATTGTGCTACTTGCGGTACGCACGCAAAATAACACAGCGTACACCATTTTGTTAAGCCGCAATTCTGCGGCAGCGTTTAACTGTACGATATTTCGTAACAGTTGGAGGTCCTATTATGAGTATTAGATTGCTCACCTCGGCTATTTGCGTCTCAGTTGGACTCGCCGCGGGGCTGGTGTTAGGATTGGCGTTTAGTACTAATGCGGGTGCGGCTATTCAGCCAGTAGCGCCCGTGGTAAAAACCAACGATCTCCAGATTATTGGTAGCCACGGCAAAATCATCGCAGAGTTGAAAGGCGGCTACCGGAACATGCTCACGTTTTATTCACACGGCTTTCCCGCAGTAGCACTTGGTGTCGACAACCGCAGCCAACCTATACTGTGGTTATATGGCCGTTCAGCTGCACATCACGGAGTTCGAAATCCGGGTGTTATTCAAATTGGCCCCGGTCCGACCGGTGAATGGGGAATTACCGAGACAACATCGAGCGGAAAGATCCGGGAATTTAATGCGGATGGAACTGTTTCCCGTCGCGGAACCTTACCACCGTCTGCGCTGCAAAACCTCGGAGCCTTTGCTACAGCCATGCACTTTCCTCTCGATATTCCGAAGCACTAAGTGGCTTAATTCGGTTCAACAAGCCGAGAAAGCCTGAGCCGGAACCGTGGTAATTATTGCGCGCAGTACCTGCGGGCAGGAGGCGGCTGCAGCAGCATGCTGATACGCCGCAAGAGTGCGACGGATGACGAGTACCATCACGAGGACCCGCTGGGCAACTTCGGGGTGATAACAGGTGCAAATGGAAGGGTGTTGAGCAACAACGTCTACGATGCGTTCGATGTTCTACAATCTTCTAGCGGCGCTGCTCAATCTTTGGATCGATTGGCTAGTGGTCTCCAGGATTATGATGGTTTAATCACGTTTGGCGGCACGTTCACGTATGCACCTAGGTCGGTTGATTCGTTGTCGTTTGGAACAGGAACCGGGGGTAATAACGGCATATTCAACTGGCGATGCTATACCAGTAAATGTTTCGATTTGTGCACGCTCGCCGGACACAACGCGCGGACATGCTTTCACAGTTGCTGCGAAAAGAAAAAGAAGAAAAAGAGTGGTGGCTCTGGCGGAACGGGAGGCAGCGGCTCTGGTGGAAAGGGAGGCAATGGAGGCAGCGGCTCCGGAGGAAACGATAATTGCCCTGCGGGCTTATGCCCGGCCGTTTGTGACGGGGACCACACCTGCCTTAAACCAGGCCAGCAATTTAAATGTGGGAACATCACCGCAACAACTCCCGACTGTACGGCCAAGAAAAAAGCCGCGCGTCCGACTGGGCCGATTATCAGGGTGTGAATGAATTGAAGGGGGGTACCGGTTTCGCCGGAATGCACCGAAAACAAGCATGAGGAGATTATGGTATGAAGCCAATAAAGACAATTTCAGTTGTCGCAGTTTCAGCCTTGGCTGGGCTGTTTGTTGGGCAGGCGCACGTAGCACTGTCCAAGCCAAAATCACAAAAGCCTAGCCAAATTACTGTGCGTTCAAGGGAGTACATCATAGAAACAGGCAACGGGAAGGCATATGGCGGCATGGGTGCCTCCAAGGACAACGGCGGAATGTTCTTTTTAACCGACCCGAAATCAACTAATGTAAGCGTTTCCGAAATTGCCAATCCGCCCAGCCTGGCGGTAATAAGTTCGTCCGCCAAATATCCTGCATTTATTCGATTTGCTTTTTCTAAAAACCCTAAAACCCACGTAATCTCGCCAGTTATACAGATGATGGATTCTACGGGTAAAGCTAGCGAGATGGACCAGAACGGCAAAGTACGGCCCATTCAACGACCTAACCCACGGTCATGGTATGTCCCGGACCACTAGCCAACGGCAAACCACAGGGTATCTGGGATTACCTGGGTACCCTGTCGTTACATGCAAATCACGTGGAGGCATTTAAAGTGAGTAGTTACAGCGGAGCCCCGCTGAGCTGGCTACCATGCCCGGTCCTAACTACACACGGGAGTTTGGGTACAACGAAGAGTCGCAGCTGTTGAGCATATCGCATAGTGGCACGCTCGCCTACC
>DAIDKH010000135.1 GCA_027450145.1 Chthonomonadaceae bacterium
GCATAAGTGCATCGACTTTTGGATCGTAGCTCAGTGCTACTGGCGGTACGCCCGCCGCTACGCCCAATATAAGTGCATGGAGGCGCATTGCAACCACAATGTTCGCGCGCTGAAGCAGGGAAATAAGGAGGGTTGGCCCATACGGTTGCGTTAGCACCGAACAGCGCGGGTGGGCCGCAGTTGCCGCATAGATGTCCATGGCGAGCTCGAGGTCGGCTGGATGTTGCATTGGCAGCAACACCACATTTTGTTGTACTCGGCTTAATAGTGCTGTCACCAAAGCCTTGTACTGGGTACGATTTGCACCCTCGCCCCACGGACGTAGCGCAACAACTATGGATCCCTCAAGCGGTGCAAGCCGCTCCAACGTTTTGACAACGTTCAGTGCCGCTTCCGGTGCTCCGTCAAGTGCAAATGCAAGGTCAGCGGTGACTTCAACGACTGGGTGGTTTACTCCCAGGCTCTGTAACAATTTAGCAGAGGCCGTATCTCGCACCGTGATTGCGTTGCACCGGCGAGCTGATGCTGCCACTAGCTTTTTGGAAATAGGCAGGTTTAGTGGGCCAATACCTTGTGCGCACATCATTACAGGCTTGTTGAAAAACCTGGCAGCGCGCATAATGAGTAGATAGTAGAGTAGCGATTTGAGGCTGGTGGTGTCCTGCAGAAGACTGCCACCGCCGGAAATAAGCGCGTCGTTATCCTGCAATGCGCCTTTGACCGCCTGCCATTTCATGCGGTGAACTGATCTGACGCCATGAAGGACTTCCGAGGCCCGCGGATTTTGTGACAGTACAGTTGTTTCGCTTTGGCGGCTTGTTTCACGCAGTGCAGAGAGTAAACCTGCAAGCACGGCCTCGTCACCCGCATTGCCACAACCGAAGTATCCCGAGACCACGAACCTGGGAGGTCTCATGCAGGCTGCTTAACCTCAGTTATTTCATCTGTAATGCCAATGCGACTTGCAATAACCTCTATCACCACGAATGCGCACGTTCCCAATATGGCGCCAATGAGTACGCCCAGGCCCCCGCGCCATGCGGAGATAATCAATGGAGTGTGTATGTGGCAGAATGTGTTGAGCAGCGAGACCTGCCCGATTGCTGCAACGATAAACACCGGAACTGCGACTTTTGTGCGCCCACGCTTGTGAAACGCGAGTGCAAGTATCCACGCAGGGTGACCCACCAAAAACTCTTTGGTACGGGGACGCACGGGCAGAATATGGTCGAGAAGCGCACGCGCTTTCATCTCAAGCGGAGATACCGCGACACCGGAGTCGTTGCCGCTTCTGGCAAGGATGATTGCGATGGCGAGAAGCCCCAGCATCATTAGACCTAGCTGCCAATAGAGAGCGGGCTCTTGCACAACAGAACGCAGACGCCTGTAGCCTCTGAGGCAATAGGCCCTGAGGCCTTCACCCACTGCTGCCGGGCCGCCAGCGAGAATAAAGACGATGAGAATGAGAATAGGTACGGCATGCTGCGCCTTTATGCCCATGAACTGCTCTGCTTTAACCACGAATATGCGTGAGGCCAGGAGACCGTCAACAGCGATTATCCCTAGTACGGTAGTTGCGCATGCCGTTGCCATCGCCTTATAGCTGTAGAGCAGGGAATATCCAATAGATGTTGTGGGTGCTACACTTCCATTTCGCGGTAAGGCTCGCAAGCAGGCAATACATGGGAAGGTGATGCCAACGAGCAAAGCAGCCAGTTTTCGTCCCTCATCACCGGCCGCCGCCAGCGCGGCGCATAATACGACAAGCATGGGCGCGAGGGCATAGGCTGTCCTTGGCTCTATGGGAAACAGAATTGTAACCAGCCAGAGCACGCCACCGGCTATGGAGAGTCCGATGACGGCGCGAACGAGCAATGGCTCGTGGATGCGGTGGAATGGACGTGCTGTGCCAAACGCCATTGCACCACCGTCCCAGGTGTGGCCGTGAGCGATACGTGCCGCCACGCGGCTTATATATTGAAGGTTGGTCTGTAAGGTGTTGTCACCAGCCTGTGTAAGTAGCCGAATGTAGCAAAAGCGAATGTTGCGCTCTCGTGCTGCAAGACCAAACCGTTCTACCATTGCCGGCTCAGTCATATCGCCCATTTCCGCGGCCTGAATACTGTGAACGCGAATATATGCGCCCTTTAGAGCGGCTGAAAGCGTTGAATTACCATGTTGTTTGCCAAACTCAACTTCTCCGTAGAGTACGCCCGTAGGAGATATTCCGGCGCCATTAGGTTTTAGGAGCGCAGCAACCTGCTTTTCTACCCCTCGAAAACCAAGAACATCCTGCCCGTTGAATATGACCAGCGACACTCCCTCGCTGTGCAATTCATCCAGCACCCGCCGGGCGCTTGCTGCGTCAACTCCTGGATAATTTCCCACCCTTGCTACCACGTCCATATGTGCCTGATGAGCAAGGTCAACTGCCCGTGGTGAAAGCCCAATACCAATTGTGCGAAGGTTGAAGTAACTTACGCCGGTGTGAAAGGCGGGTACTTGCGGCGACGATACGAAGTAGGTATGCCCTGCCTTCAACGGAGTTTGAGCCGTATCCCCTGTTTTCAGTGCGATACCCCGTAACTGTAACGCCTTTAAGATGCGAACCTCAACCAGTGGATCGGGCACCCTCACCATTGTACATGAGCCGCCTACTGCGGCTACAGTGCTGGTTCGAACAGCGCCTGTTGCCTCCAACGAAGCAATCGTGTCTTCGGTTATAATGACGGCGTTAATGTCGCGCTGGTGAAACTGCTGCAAAGCTGCCAAGGTGCTGATGCCGGAAAACTGGGCGAGCGAGCTTATTTCAGGATATTCGATGCCTAATTCAACTCGTCTGTTTTCACGCTCCACTCGAAATCTTAGAGCCATGCCGTATAGCCCTGCGAGTGTGCCTAAGGCAATCAACAATGCGATGAGTGAGGAGAGAGCAGTGGGGCGTCTTTGCAAGCCAGAATTATCCTTGAAGCGATTTTACGCATTGTAGCATGAACTGATGCATAACCGCAACACAGGCAAATATGTGATCTAGCTTAATAATTTATGGCCGATTACACTCTGGTGTCTCTGTTGGGGTGACATGCTTGTTTTGTTATCTAAGTTGTGAATCGAGAGAGTGATCCCAGCAGGTTTTATGGTGGGGCACATTTATCGTGAGCCATAGCGAAGTGAAGGATAGATTGCCAAGCGTACACCACGACAATCATGCAAATACCACATCCACACGCGGCCACACTTCTGAGCGGCACAACTCTACGATATTACGCTGCGCGCCAGACATCCGGGTCTAGATGCTCTGCAACGACTATTGCATTTCTACCCGCTCGTTTTGCTTTATACAATGCCTGATCCGCAAGATCTAGCAGAGACATAGGTGTGGGTGTTTCATCGCTGTAAGATGCGATCCCGATACTAACGGACACCTCACGCTCGACCCAGGTGTGTTGATGAAGCAGGGTTCGCAGGCGTTCTGCTACAAGCATGCTTCCGTTCGAAGTTGCCTCGGGCATTATTACTAAATACTCCTCGCCACCGTAGCGCCCAACAGAGTCCTCTCGTCGAACACACTTGGTGATGATAGAGGCAACTATCTTGAGGATTTCGTCTCCTGCGAGGTGGCCAAAGTCATCGTTGTAGCTTTTAAAAAAGTCCACATCAATCATTAGAACGCTCAGAGGCTTTTTGTGACGGGCAGCATAAGCACAGCATTTGTCCAATGTGG
>DAIDKH010000136.1 GCA_027450145.1 Chthonomonadaceae bacterium
GTCATACCTGCTTTGTGTTGCTAAATGTCAGCTTGACAACACGTGTGATGAGTTGCCCACTACGAAGGCGAGGGTGGCCGCCATGAATGTTCTAATTCGACCAGGCTCTTGGGGCATGAAGGCATCGATTTGGTTAGCGGCTATAGGAATTCTTGGAATAGGCACGAGTGCAGCAAATGCAAAGGAGGTAAAGAAATCCTACATGCACACCGACGTGAGTACGCAAACGCCGCCTGAGTCTGGATTCGCGATGTGGTCGTCAGAACCTGCACCTACATGGCTGGATGCATACCCAATTGGGAACGGGCACATAGGCGGCATGGTGTACGGCGGTATAACTGATGAGACTATCACTCTAAATGACACTAGTCTCTGGTCGGGAGCCCCAACTACGTGGACTCCTCCTAACGGAGCCTCACTCATCAAGAGGATACGTGAAGCTGTGTTTGCTGGCCATTACAGTGAAGCCGACAAGTTATGTACAGGATTACAGGGGCCGTGGACGCAGTCATTTATGCCTATGGCAACAATGCATATCTCGTTTGATAACATTGCGCTTCCCGTGGGCGCTTATAGGCGCATGCTGGATCTTAACCACGCAGTGGTACAAACTAGATTTGAAACCGGAAACACTGTCATCAATCGCGTGGCATTTGCGAGTTACCCGGCTCGCGCAATCATCATTCACATGCAGTCATCAACGCCTCGTGCGCTTTCTTTTACCGTGCATTTTACCAGTCAACTGCACAGCACGGGAAAGGCCGATGGTCCAAAACGGTATGCGCTGATTGGTCGCGCACCATCGGATGTACAGCCTGATTACGTCAATTCTCAGGATCCTATAGTGTACAGCTCGGTACCGGATGAGAAAGGGATGACATTCCGTGTGGAAGTACAGGCGGTTACATCGGACGGAACTGTGGCCTCTTCGCCAGACGGCCTCCGTGTGAACAACGCAACCGAAGTCACCCTCATAATCGCCTCATCTACCAGTTACAACGGATGGAACAGATCTCCTGCTACGCATGGAAAAAACCCCGCGCCCACTGTGCGGCGTAGACTGGATCGCGCATCGCGACAGCCTTATGAACAGCTTCTAAAGGCCCATGAAGCAGACTATATGCGGCTATTCGATCGAGTGGACCTGCATCTTGGTGACGGCTTAACTGAAGACGAGAGCATAGCGGATCGTGTGCGACAGTTCGACGAAACCGATGACCCCCAATTGGCTGCGTTGTTGTTTCAGTACGGCAGATACCTGCTTATCTCGTGTAGTCGTGCCGGCGGCCAGCCGGCCAATCTGCAGGGCATGTGGAATGACATGCTTCGCCCACCCTGGAGCAGCAATTATACGACCAATATCAACACAGAGATGAACTACTGGCCCGCGGAGGTATGTAACATACCCGAAACCCAGGCTCCGCTGTTCAATCTGCTAAAAGAACTTTCTGTTGCCGGTCGTGAAACGGCTACCCGCTTATATGGAGGAGAGGGATGGGCACTAGATCATAACACCGACATCTGGTGTACTACCTGGCCGGTTGGATCGGGTGCGGGATGGCCAGGATACTCCAACTGGCCAATGGGGGGCGCATGGTTGTGCCGAAACCTTTGGGAACATTATGCATTTACAGGCGATCGGGCATTTCTGAGAAAGACAGCATGGCCCATCATGAAAGGTGCTGCGGAGTTCTGCCTGTCGTGGCTTATTCCTGATGGAAAAGGCCATTT
Organism: Chthonomonadaceae bacterium; assembly: GCA_027450145.1. GTDB lineage: Bacteria > Armatimonadota > Chthonomonadetes > Chthonomonadales > Chthonomonadaceae > JAJZFK01. Next base: position 1,732 of record DAIDKH010000136.1, read on the forward strand.
GGTCACCTGTCCCTCTACGTCACCCGAGCACGCGTTCTATGCGCCAGATGGTAAGACTGCAGCCGTGAGTATGGCGTCAACCATGGATATGGCTATTATACGGGACCTCTTCACTCATTCTATTGCGACGTGTAAGTTGTTAAAAACGGACACCGCACTAGAGACCAAATTGACCTCTGCGCTATCAAAGCTTTACCCCACTCCTATATCACCAGAAGGCGCACTGGATGAGTGGTACAAAGATTTTCCACCGCAGGATCCGCACCACAGGCACATGTCGCATTTATATGGCCTTTACCCTGCTTCCGAGATTACGGAATACGGTACCCCGATGTTGTACGAGGCAGCGCGCAAGGCACTTTTATTGAGGGGAGACGGTGGCACCGGCTGGTCGCTGACCTGGAAAATATCGCTATGGGCGCGAATGCATGATGGGGCTCACGCCTACCAGTTTATTCGCAAGCTAATCTCGCCTGCGAAAGGAGACGCAGGTTTGTACCCCAATATGTTCGACTCCTGTCCACCATTTCAGATGGATGGAAATTGGGGCTACACGGCAGGAGTTGCAGAGATGCTTCTACAAAGCCAGGCCGGCGGCATAGAGTTCCTGCCGGCCCTACCGGCGCAATGGCAGGAGGGAAGCGTTCGCGGCCTCTGTGCTCGAGGTGGGTTTGTGGTCGACATGCAATGGGCGAACGGGCGCCTCGAGACTGCCAACCTAACATCCAGGCTGGGCGGTATTTGCCGAATTATCTCTGTTAAACCTGTGAATGTGATGCTCTCAAATGAAAAGGTGAGTGTAAAGCAACTACCCAACCACCTGTGGCAGTTCAATACCCAAAAGGGTGGGAAATATATCGTGAGCCCTGCGGGTTAGCTCGTTCATCTGTAGGGAGCTGGCGGCCAGAGATATCTCAAGCTTTGGCCGCTGATTCGGTTGCGCGCCGGCACCGCTCAATGTGAATGTAGAGTGTCTGTACGTCACCTGGGCGCAGCCCCGGAATTCGTCCTGCTTGCCCTAGTGAGACCGGGCGTATTTTGGTTAGTTTTTCTCTACCCTCGTGCGACAGCGCTCTTACAAGCGTGTAATCTAAATTGGAAGGTATGGCGATTTTATCCCATTGTGCCGCTCGCGCTACCTGTTCGCCCTGTCTTTTGATATAACCTTCATACTTCGCCCGAATTTCGACTTGTTCAGCCACAGCATGATCCACTGAATTGGCTGTGGCATTCTCCGGAAAGAGCTCTCGGCACAGTGTATCAACAACACTATAGCTAACACCAGGCCGACGCAAGAGGCCGAGTGCGTCTAGCCGGTTATCCTCTACGGGGTCAGTACCGGAGGAGATAAGTGCGTCACTATGCCGCGGTAAAAAGAATACTTCGCGCAGCCGGTTAGTCTCCGTCTCAATAGCCGCCTGCTTGCTACAGAACATGTTCCATCGTTCATCTGTAACCAGGCCAACATGACGGCCAATAGGTGTGAGCCGTTCGTCTGCGTTGTCGTGCCGCAGGGTTAACCTGAATTCTGCTCGTGACGTCAGCATCCGATAGGGGTCTGTCACGCCACGGGTAATTAGGTCGTCGACGAGTACACCAATATAGCTCTCATGCCTGGGAAGTATCATTGGCGGGCGGCCTTGTATCGTAAGCGCGGCGTTGATACCCGCGACGATTCCCTGCGCTGCTGCCTCTTCGTAACCGCTGGTGCCATTGATTTGGCCCGCAAGAAACAG
>DAIDKH010000137.1 GCA_027450145.1 Chthonomonadaceae bacterium
AGCGCCAGAAAAGGGCATCCACATGACCACATTCCCGTTATGGATTTTTCAGACGTTCCCCAAGAAGAAAGGCGCTCATGAGTTTTCTGATGGGAGCATTGCGTTGTGATGCCAGGATACCTTGATCTCACTGTACAAGAGTACGATACCTACTCCAATACGATTACGTGGGACGCTGGCGGAACTCCAGTGGATTTGACAGGCGCTACGGCTTCTATGCAATGCCGCCTCAAGTATAGTGGCGCACAAGTCTTTGCACTTTCTTCAACGACAGTAACGCCTAACGGTTCAGGAATAACTTTAGGTGGCACAGCAGGAACCATCACCATAAATATAACCAACACGGATGCTGTATCAATTCCTTTGAGCGAATATAGTCTTGTGATAACGTTCCCTGACGGAAGCACTTCGACCGTGATATGGGGATGGTTATTTATGCCTCCGGGGATCACACAACCATGAGCGTTACAGTAACAGATACCTCTACTCCTGTTGTTATCCAGACCTCTGGCACGCAAGGTCCTCCTGGATTGGGCGCTAACGTCCCAGACGGCACCTACACGGCGGCAACAGCAACAGTGTCTGGTGGCCAGATCACCGGTCTGGCTAGCAACGCCTCACTTCCGCCTAGTGGTACTGCGGGAGGTAGTTTAGCAGGAACTTATCCCAACCCATCGCTGGCAGCGACCGCCGTAACGCCCGGCTCATATACTTACGGCTCATTTACCGTGAACGCCGCTGGTCAACTTACTGCAGCAAGTTCCAACACGCCAGTTACCTCATTCAACACCCGCACCGGAGCCGTCACACTAGAGAGCGGCGACGTGACCGGGGCGCTCGGTTACACGCCGCCGAACCCCGGCGCAGCATGGAATCAGGTGCCGGGACAGGGCGTGAACAACTCTACGGATTTTCAGCAATACTCCGATTTTCTGAGCAACCCTGTCTATAACGTAGAGGGCGCCCTATCTACGAGCACAACTTCTCTGTCTGGTACGCTCACGGGGTCATTCTACATTCAAGGCCATCGCGTCCCTGCGCCGAGTGCTGGTTGGGGGTTTACGGTTGGAGCGTCTGCTACCAGCTATTTGATTCTAGATAAAACCAATCCTGGCAGTGTCATTGTCAGCACGTCTACATCTGTTACCGGCAATCAGGGCGTTGTGGCGTCTATTACGAGTAGTAGTTCCGGGATTAGCGGGAGTGCTTGGTATGGTACTGGATTTGGCGTATATTCATATTCGCTTGGATATCATGCTCTTTTTTCAAATACTACAGGACTGAACAACTCGGCTATTGGTGCTTATGCTTTAGAAAGCAATACTACAGGCTCGAACAATTATGCCGGGTCGACAAACTGCCTACGTTCAAATGTTTCAGGAGATAATAATACCGCCTCTGGCGCAAACGCATTATACTCAAATACTGCCAGTTCAAATACTGCTTATGGCGCTCTGGCGGCAGAATCAAATACGACAGGCACAAATATTTGTGCGCTTGGGGAGGGGGCATTAGCAAATAGCGTGAGCGGAAGCAATATAACGTCTGTCGGTCGAAATTCTTTGTTGGCTAATACTTCCGGTAGTAACTTGATTGGCCTAGGGACAGGATGCAATACTCTCGGTGATAATGATAATGACGAAATTGTAATTGGTATAAATATCACTGGCTACGGCTCAAATACTACCCGCATCGGTGGGATAAACGGCTTCTACACCGATGGGCGCCTGATTCCCGCAAACGGCTCGTCACTAGATGTACAAACATTGGACAGCACCACCACGGCAGGCGCACTCACTATTGCAGCCGCGCAAATGCTTGCGGGGTTCTTTACCGATGGCGCGACACAGACAGCGGCATACACTATCACCACAGATACGGCGGCGAATATATATGCTGCTGCTCCGGGCATAGTCGGATCATCTTTCCGCTTCCGCATCTTCAACAATGACCAATCCACCACAGGCTACCCATTCACACTGGCTGGCGGCACGGGTGTCACCATAGCCACAACGCTCCCTAATCCATCGGTTCCTAAAGGCTCGTGGTGCGACTATCTAGCTATCTTCACTTCGGTAGGCTCATCGCCAGCCGTTACCGTTAATGCTGTCGGCATGGGGACATTCTGATGACTACGCAATATTTTCTGCTTCTTTCTCCATCGGGTGGCATTATTGGACCAGGTTCACAACCGGCAACCCATGAAGTCACGACCTATGATGGAACGCCTCCAGTTGCCACAACGACTATAGAGCCTCTGCCGCTTCCAGCCAACTGCATCGCTTGCACCCAGATGCAGGCCGAGACATGGCAGACGCTGGAGTATGTGGGCGGAGCTTTGCAGACCATTCCAGCAGCGGCACAACTCCAAGCCGCCCAAACCGCCCAACGCACCCTAATCACGGCCTCAGCCGTTGCAGCCATGACCGGAGGTTTCCAGTCTTCGGCACTCGGTGCGGCCTATACCTACCCATCCACGCTGACCGATCAGCACAACCTGTCCGGCTCCGTGGTGGCGTCTCTGCTGCCTAATCTGCCATCGACGTGGACGACGCCATTTTGGTGTCAGGATTCCGCAGGCACTTGGGCGATGGTGCAGCATACCGCCGCACAGATTCAGCAGGTTGGGCTGGATGAGAAGGCTTGGATCGTCAGTTGTCAGGAAAAGCTGGCGGGGTTGAATGCCCAGATCGCCGCCGCGCAAACCGTTTCCGGCGTTCAGGCCATAACCTTCTCATGATCGACACTAAAAACCTAACCGCCTGCAAAAACTACATCTTGGCGCAAGCCTCCAAGCATGAGCAAGCGGCCTGCTACGCTAGGTACACCCACGATAAGTTGAAAGAAGACGCAGAAGTCGCGGAACAGCAGACTTTGCTACAATGGGCAACCGCGCTGAGTGCCGTACTTGACAGCCAATCCTAACCGTGCTAATGTGCCAACATGGAAAATATATTTGTGCTTCGTGAACGCCAAAGTCCAGTTTCCGAAAGACAACTGGCGCTCTTGGACGCGCTGGAAGATGCTATTGAAGATGCAAGGCATACGACGGACATAACGACGATTGAGATAATTGGGCTTTTAAGGTTTGTGGAAGCGAGTATGCTAAATGGATAAACAAGACGAAATCGTCTTGGACGACAGTGAACGCCAACCATGTGAAGTCTGGACGCGGGTGATGGGGTATCACAGGCCCACGACTTCGTTTAACCTTGGCAAACAGAGCGAAATGGCTGAACGGAAATTTTTTAAGGAGCAACCTGATGAACCAATATCTTAAAGTCGGTGCGGGCGCGTTCTTCTACATCCTGCTCGCTATCGGCGTATGGCAGCGATGGTGGCTTCCAGACACACTCTTGACGGCCATTTACGGCGGCATGGGTGGGCTTGGGCTGCTTGGCTCTGTTCACTATGGCGCGAAGTATTTGCAGTATCAAAACC
>DAIDKH010000138.1 GCA_027450145.1 Chthonomonadaceae bacterium
ACAGATTTCATACAGCTAAAAAAGGAATTTGCTAACCTGCAAACTGCTCACACATCGTTAGTTCGAAAGGTACGAGCCAGCGGCGCGGGTGTTCTAATCATATCGTGTATCTGCCTGCTAAGCAACTCCCTGCCTACCGCCCTTGCACAGGGCTATGGCACCACTCTGCATTCCATACTACAACGGATAAGCGCACTCGAGACCGCACAGAAAACGACCACGACAGCTATTGCCAGCCTAACCAGCAATGTGACGACGCTCAACACCAAAACCAAATATCTCACCACCGGCGTTGACAGAAATGGCTACCCTGCCAGCTACTTCACTGCGTGCAACGTTTACATTCAGGACGGGCTTGGCAGTACCTCGGGTATGCCGACTGACCCAATTGATTTAGGGCTGTATCACAACGGTCCATTACCTCGTACTAACGGGTTGGGAAACCTAATAATTGGATACAACGAGCCACAGGCATTCCACGCGCCAGGAGGAACGGTTACCGGGCAGTATACCGGTTCACATAACCTCATAGTGGGAGCAGGTAACCAATACTCGTCGTTTGGTGCAATAGTCGGTGGCCAAGTTAACTATAGCGATGCGCCCTATGGAAGCATTCTTAATGGGTACCAAGATGAATGTTCGGGATCAGTCTCCACAATAACCGCCGGCGTTTACAACTTAGCTACCGGGGTGTTGAGCTCGGTTGGTGGCGGATACAATAATTCGGCGAGCGGTGTGAACAGCACAGTAAGCGGTGGTGAGGGAGTGTTGGAAACATACTTTGATAGTTGGGCAGGTGGAAGCTATCATACCCCGTAGCGCCGGTACTGTTCATCGCATTCGTTAAAAGCACACGCGAAATGCCCTCTGCATCACGGTAGCCTGTCCGCAACACCCGGTGCCGCCTACCAGGTAGCCAGCTCAACCTGAAGGATACAACACCGGCACGTGGATCTGCCGCCAAGACGACGATCATCCCCGCCATTACAGGCTGCGATTTGCCGCGCTGGCCAACTACCTGGCGATCAATATGGGAGTAGACAACGTGAGACTGATCGCCGGTGCCAAAGTCGGGAGGCGCATGGGGCATGATCTGCCCCTAGGTGGATGCAGTATCGCAGAACGCAGAGGACTCAAAGCGGCAGTCTCGAGCCGCCTGGGCCTGGTATAAGGCCCCGGCATGGATTGGTACAGGGTGATCGGTGAGTAAAAGAACCAGCAGTTTATAGATTGAATTGATTCCTGCAAAATATCCTTAGGAGAACTGACAGACATGGCGTCCGAACCGCTTGACAATATTGACCAACAATTTGCTCAGCTAAAATCCGAACTCGCAAATCTGCAACGCAAATATGATGAGATTCAGCCTGAGAACCTAAAGAGTGAATTTGCGACGCTTCAGTCCGCTCACCGATCACTAGTTCGCAAGGTACGAGCAAGCGGTGCAGGCGTTCTCATCTTATCGTGTATCTGCCTGCTCAGCAACTCCCTGCCTACCGCCCTCGCACAGGGGTATGGCACCACTTTACGCTCTATTCTACAACGGATTAGCGCACTTGAGACCGCACAGAAAACGACCACAGCAATTATTACCCGTCTAAACAGCAATGTGGCCACGCTCAATACCAAAACCAAATACCTCACCACCGGCATCGACAGAAACGGCTATCCCGCCAGCTACTTCACAGCTTGCAACGTTTACATTCAAGACGGGCTTGGAAGTACCTCGGGCATTCCGACTGATCCAATACTTTCCAATCTGATATTGGACAGTATTAATCCGCCGAGCCCACCGCGTACAAATGGTTTAGGCAACCTTATTATTGGCTACAACGAAGCCGATCCGAACAATACCGCGCAAATAGTGACCGGGTCTCACAACCTTATTCTTGGCGGGGGAAACAGCTATGACTCGTTTGGCGGTATTATTGACGGAATCGACAACCAAATTTCGGAGCCATACGATACCATTATCAGTGGGTACCTGAACCAAACAGACGCGCTCTTAGGTGTGGTTTTAGACGGTAACAGTAATTTTGTGTCCGGTCAAAACTCAACAATTAGTGGTGGTACAAATAATATAGCCGATGGATTTGACAGCTGCGTGAGCGGTGGTGCATATAACGTTGCCAACGGCGAGGTAGGTGTAGTGTCCGGCGGCTTTAGTAATGCTGCATTAGGCACTGACAGCACAGTCAGCGGCGGAAATTCACTTCTTCTACTTGATCAATATGGGTGGGCCGGTGGAAACTATCACACTCCGTAGCGATCCCAAGGAAAGCTCGCTAAATGGTTAGCGTGTAGTTTGGATATACTAGTCATTTTAGCCAGTCTGCGCCGAGCAGCCTGGCTAAATGCATTTTATGGTCATCAATCTGGCGCCCGATGTTTCCGCGGGAGCCTATTCTACATTCAGTTGGGCTGACGGTCCGCATTCGGGCTTTCGTAAACTTGAACGTCTGCTATACGATATGGCCCGTACTTCACGCATCGTTAATTTTCAACCGGACTGACGCACACTTCTGCACCCTACCGCTCAGGTTCTCCATTGGCCCAAGGGAGGTGTAATCAGTCTTGGTTTAGGTATCTCGCTAACGCCGACAGCTTAATTAGCTCATATGCATACCTTTATCCCAATTAAAGTTAACGAAGCGGTCGCGCAGAATAATCCGCTCTGGTCGACCACAATCCTGACGCCTAATAGTACGGTTACGCTCAAAAATCCAGACAAATTTACATAATCCGTATAATTAAATTTATTAAAGTTGATAGCAAGGCATCCAGAGTCTAGAATTATGCACGACAGGATCATGTGCCTTGGCTGTTATTAAAAGTCACGGGCCTGTCATTGTCAATGTTCACATTATCTTAAATGTCGCATGAACGGCATCTCTTAGCAAATATACGCAAACCAAGGTGAACCTCTCATGAAGAAGACGATTATTCACGCCATGGCATTCATGGTGTTGCCCGCTGTAGCCAGTGCCAGTGGGACACAACTCATAGCCAACGGTAACTTCGAGACGGGCAATCTATCTGGATGGACAGTTGCTGTGCAGGGCAACCCATCCGACACGACCCATCAGGACGGCTTTTACAACATCAGCAA
>DAIDKH010000139.1 GCA_027450145.1 Chthonomonadaceae bacterium
GGATCCATGCTGAATGATACCAATACGTATATTCTACCCAGTGGGGCCACGCACATACACGTTGACACGGACCAGCGCGTGCTAGCTTATGATATGCCAATCCCTCATGACACTGGCAATCCGTCGCTTGCACTTAATCTGCTTTGCCATAAGGATGTCATGACTTCTGCATACAAAGTCTATGCCGATCCTTCAATAGACAACGGAGAGTATTGGGTAGCTAAGGCAATTATACAGAACACTGGGCACGCTCCTATGTTCAATGTAAAAGTGTGGTACGACATGGGCCAGTTCGCTGATCATCCCGCGCCAGAAACCTTTTCATACGTGATGCCTGGAGGCGCGGCAGTTGCGTGTTACTATCCGCTGATCTCGGATCAGGTAGCCGGCTTCAAGACCGAAAATCCTGCTCACCTCAACATAACTGTGTCGTATCAGGACGCACACGGACATACGCATTCCGAACAGCACACCAGGCTGATCACTTTGCTGGGTATTAACCAGTTCGTCTTTACGAACCTCACAAGTGACCAGATTCAAATGACGAACCGCGTTAGTAATTGGATGGATATGAACGATAATGCGCCTCTAGTTGCAGCGTATGTAACCAAAACTGACGATCCCGTAAAACAGTTCGCAGGGTATGTAAGTGAGCTTGCAGGAGGTGTTGCCGCAGCGGATAGCGATAAAGATGCGCTAACTTGGCTACAAGCGGCATACAACCTGGAACTAGTAAACAATATTGTGTATCAGACTCCGTCTGGCTTTCTCGACGGGTCACACTTCATGCAGGATGTCAAGTTTCCGCGAGATACGATGCGCGCCAAATCCGGCACATGCATTGACCTTGCTATACTTTATACCTCGCTAGTCGAGTCGGTCGGCATGAATGGCTACCTTATACTCGTACCGGGCCACTGTTTCTCAGTAGTAAAGCTACCTAGCGGCACAGTAGTGGGGGTAGAAAATACAGGGTTAGGCGGTGGCGATCAGCGAGAAGGCTTTGCATGGGCCCTCAAGACGGGAACGAAGGAACTACAGCAGCACCTGGCGGACGGGCGCTATTATCTCATCAACATTGATAAAGCGCAAGGACAGTTTCATATTACTCCACCTGCGCTTCCAGCAGTGGGAGCAAACTTTCTTGCAGAGTGCGGTATTCGACGTGCTCACTATGAAGCCGATCAACCCACCTTAGGAGGAGGCGGCGGGAATAACAACCTAGCGCCGCCTCCGGCAAATTTCGCGGGTAACACCCCGGGTGCAGTGGCTGACAGCTATGCTGGTACGTGGAACGGAAACGTCAATGGGATGCGCCTCACCATGAAATTCCGACAGAATGGTCACTTTCTGGACGGGGCAACCACGCTAGTGACAGCAACTGGCGAACTGGCTCACGGCAACTTCCGCAATGTCAAAATTGAGGCGGGTGATCGGGTATCTGTAACGTGCCGCGTAAATATGAACGGCCACGCCTACTCTTTAGACATGAAAGGTAGCCGCAACGGTGGGGTGATCAGTGGTACTATAACCATCATTCAGAGAGGTATTTTCGATGTTCCGTTATCTACGCAAGAATATGTTTGGCAGATGACCTACTCCGGGCACTAATGCCTTCGTTGGTAAAGCCGGTGGTCCAAACTACGACGCATGTGACTACCGGCTTTCCATACTAAGCGAATAGCGACCAACGTTGTAATTCATCGTACAAGAGCTCGAATACACGCGGCCACTTAGGTGTAGGTTGTATCTAACTACGGTTATCTTATGGCAATAGCACTCCATTGATGGCTCGGTTTACCAAGCCATGGCAAGCGGATGATAATTGTGATTGTTATTCGTCAGTTTTGTGTTTAGAACCGAGCGAACCTCCATCGGATAAGGGTCCAGATTGCCTCGACCCCATCGGTCCACCGTATCTTTTTTCCTTCTGATAAAGTGCGGGCGCTGTAAGAGATTGGAACCTCGACTATCTTGTAGCCTCGGCGGAGTGCTTTGGCAGTTACTTCCGGACAAAACTCAAACCGTTGGCATGTAAGCGGAAGTGCTTGTAGTAACTCAGTTCGAAATGCCTTATAGCAAGTTGCCTCATCCGTCATCCTGGTTCCAAACATCACTCTGACCATCGCCGCAAGCAGCAGGTTGATTATGCGATTCGGAAGTTTCATTGGTGGTAGGCCGCGCAAGAACCGGGATCCATATACAGCTGCAACGTCACGGTCATTAAAGGCGGCGAGGATAACCAGGTAATCGTTGGGGTCGTATTCCAGGTCACCATCCTGAACAATGCAGAACTTGCCTGATGCGTGCGGAATAGCCGTTCGCAACGCCGCTCCCTTACCCCTATTTGTGGTGTGGTACAGCACCTTAATTCCCGGTATAACGCCGGCAACCTCCTGTTCCAGTATCCGCCGAGTATCATCGCGGCTGCCATCATCAACAATTATGACTTCCTTGGCTACGGGCACGGCCTGTACTCGACTAATGAGGGTAAGAAGCGTCGTTGCTTCGTTCATAACTGGTATGAGGACGGACAACAGCGGTCTAGTTTGTTCGTCGTTGTTTATGTTAGTCAGCTGCAGATCCTCGCTTCACACAATGTTGGTAATGAAGTTAGTTCAGATACCTGCCGAACCAGTCCATAGAACGTTGCATTGCGAGTGCCGCTGCTTCGGCGTTAAATGCCTGTTCACGCGTGTCATTGTTGAAGGCGTGCCCGGCGTCCTCGTATATGTAGATCTCGCTTGGTTTGCCTGCGGCTGTCAAAGCGGCTTCCAGACGGTGTACGCCATCGACTGGTATGGCGCCATCCCGGCCGCCAAAGTGCCCCATAAGTGGAGAGCTCATGGATGCGACGATATCGATGGGATGCAGCGGCTGGGCTTCAGATTTTTCGCCTTCTGTTCGTCCGTAATCCGGATGTCCGCGTCCGCCCAGATGAGGTCGTACATCTCGTCCATGCTGATGAAGTCGCCATCCATCAGCCGGCGGTACCGCGCAAAGCCCTGCTCCAAATGAGCCCAGTCGATGCCGAAC
>DAIDKH010000140.1 GCA_027450145.1 Chthonomonadaceae bacterium
TTACTGGTGCCAACGCGGCGGTGTTGAGCAGCAACGTGTACGATGCGTTTATGAACATGCAGTTTGTGCAGGGTGTCAGCAAAACCACCCAACCGGCGACTTGCTATAAGGCGATGAGCGAACCCAATATGCTTACCGGTAACGGCGGGCGGGGGGTGGTAGTGCCCAGCCGCGGCTTCCAGGTGATGGGCAAGAAACCGGCACCGGTGAAGAAGCAGCCTTGCAAGAAGCATCATACCGTTCATCACGGGTTCCCGTGGCATAAAGTAATCACATGCCTGAAAGATATTGCAATCGGACTGGCCGTCGATTGTATTGCTGCCTTCTTCACGGCCTCCCCCGAATGTAAGGCTTGTCAAGCAGCCGTTCCCGCGTGTTGCGCGGCACTGCCAGAATTTTGCGAACTTTGTGAAGAACTGTGCGCCGATGTGTGTGGATCAAGGTTGATGAATTGCCTCACGAATATTATAAGTAAAGGCACTTTTGCTGGAGTTGCGAAATGCTTTTTCGACGTCCTGTAACGCGTGAACGGTCTATTTCGATAGCCTATGTGTGCTCGCTGTTCATCTTTCTGGCCATAACTGCACATGTCACCACCCTAAACTACTGCTTTATGGTAATTGCGGCGGTCACTTCTGGTTACCTACATCGGCGCGAACTTCGAACCGCTATAGGCCACTATAGCAACCAGGAATCCACGTTCTGCAACACGTGTACCACAGTGAAAATGGTAGCACGTCCGAAAGCCATCTCAGCATATTTGAGGCGTATATCGGCCGCCATAGTGAGGGATTGGAAAGGAACGATAATAATTAGTGCGGTCGGTGTAATTCTCGCTGCGTTGATTTTCAATAATTGGTCTAAAGGCTTTACCACAAATGATAAGGTGATGTACAGCTTTATGATCTACATAATCTTTAGCGGAGGATAAGCACCAAATTGATCTCGTGTAGCTCTCCAACATTCGACAAGGTAAAGCACCTAGGACTTCGTCCAAAGTAGACGTGCAGGACTTCGCTCAGGGGTGCCAATCAACAACGCGTGGACCTGGTACCCCTGTGGCGTTGCGTGCGGTGCTGGCGAGCTGGTGGAGCAGGGCAGCGACCTCACAGGCGCCACGTGGACGACGAACGCCCAGTACCTTCCGGCAGGAGGCGGCTGCAGCAGCATGCTGATAAGACAGAGGATCACGAACTTAAACGACGAGTACCATCTTGTCGATCCTGTGGGGATGTACGGAGTGTTGACAGGTGCGTCCGCCAACACATTGCGCAGCTATGTGTACGACGCGCTTTCGGACGCGCCAATCAAGCGGCAATATGTAGGCGAGAGCTTCCCATCGCAGAGCAATCACGCTGGCGCATGTCAGTAAGCCATAGCGACCAAGGTCCGCTTACCGGTAACCGTGGGCGGGGCGTGGTGGTGCCCAGTCGCGGCTTCCAGGTGATGGGCAAGAAACCCGCACCGGTGAAGAAGCATCCTTGCAAAATACATCGTCGTCGGCCCCCGTCACCTTGTACCACGACCTGGTGCAAGATACTTCATTGCCTTGAAGACAGCCTAATGTCAGGAGCTGGCGCTTGCATCGCGGCGCTTTTAGCCGCGTCGTCTGCATGTAAAGTTTGCTTGGCGTCTGGAACAGCTGCATGTATGTCTACGATTGAAATACCCGGTGTGGGCGAAGCTACGTGCAACGCATCTGATGCAATTTGTGATATGATTTGCGGCGGAAAATTAGTCTCCTGCCTCATAGCAGCATTAATTGCCTCGGCTACATCGTTCCTTACGTGTCTCAACGACGAGTTTAATCCATAGCACTTGGGCAAGCGCAACAGAAAATGCTAGTTGCGTTGCGGCAAATAACGACATGCATCCTAACAGCAACTATTGCACGATGACCATCAAAGGTTGTAAGGAAATATTGGATGCACATTTCGATACTCTGCATTCACAATCGGTCGGCCATCGCACTGTGAATGCAGAGGGATAAAGGACGCTATTGTGAGCTACCATGCAAATAGATTATCAACGTGGTGCGAGTCGCATGAGGATCAGTTTGATGTCTCGTTCTACTCTGCGTATTGCCTGATATTATATATAACCGGCAAGCTGCCCGGTATAACCGCATTTGTTGTTGCAGTCCTGATATTTGCACTAATTCTGGTAGGTTCCAGGTTCCGAACACTGTCTGAACGGTACGTTTCCGACGTTGAGGAAGGGAGTGGGAGTCTCTATTTGTATAAATATCTACATCGAATGACACGCAAAAAAAAGGAGAATGCCTTACAGAGTGTTTGCGCAGGAGTGGTCTACATAGTTTACGTATGCTCAGTTGTTGCCATGCATAGATTTGGCGGCCCACTTGCAGACAGTATTGTCTATCGCCTTACCGTTGAGTTGTTACTCCTCATAGTGATTTATAAGTTCCTGCTGACCGCCGTTGGGCTTTTTGTTTCGTCGTTGCATTTCTTGAAAATAGGAAACGCCACGGGACGCTAGATATCGCGCTAGGCCAAAAATAGGGTAAACCTTCGCAATCCGCGCCCAACTTCGACGGGCCATTGCCGAAATGACTGTTGGCAGCTTCCGATGGCGCCTACAGTTACGACAACGGCGGCAGGTTGAGCCATGTGATCGACAGCGCAACCAACCTGACCGAAGAGTACACATGGAACGCGGACAACACGCTGGCTACCATGCCCGGTCCTAACTACACACGGGAGTTTGGGTACAACGAAGAGGCGCAACTGCTTAGCATATCGCATAGCGGCACGCTCGCCTACCAGTACGCATACGGCGCGGATGGCAATCGCCGCTGGTCAAAGGACATCGCCAACAACGCGTGGACCTGGTACCCCTGCGGCGTTGCGTGCGGTGCTGGCGAGCTGGTGGAGCAGGGCAGCGATCTCACTGGCGCCACGTGGACGACGAACGCGCAGTACCTGCGGGCAGGGGGTGGCTGCAGCAGCATGCTTATACGCCGCAAGAGCTCGAC
>DAIDKH010000141.1 GCA_027450145.1 Chthonomonadaceae bacterium
GGCTTAGCGAGGACCCGCTGCGCTGCGACGCTGGCGACTACAACCTTTACCGTTATGTGGGTAACGAGCCGGTGGCTAGACAGGACGCGAGCGGGCTAGTCGCTAAATGCCACGGCGATGCTAGCCACATCGGGAGATTGTGCAGGCAGATTGACAAAGCCTATAAACATTTTACCTGCATGTCGTTTTGGAGCTGTCCTGATAACTGCTGGCTTAGTTGCCGCTACGCAAATGCTAAGTCGTTACCCTGTTGTACCTCAAGGAACCACAACTGTTGTTGTCCACCGGTTGTAGCGCACGAACACAATGTATTTGCCAGCAGGAGGGTCAATCGCGGACGCCCGTGCGGCTCCAGATTACACATCTATTCATTAAGTCTTAAGAAAGGCGCGGATTTTACGGCAGTAGACAATGGCCCTTCAACAAGATTACACGGAAGAGACCTTGATATTTATATTGGAGGAATATTCGGCGCCCCCGCCCAGCGCGTGATGTGGGTTTGTTACAAAGAGAGTTTGAAGACAAAAGATCCCAGGATTATTCCTTGTGCGTCTCAGCACACTTTCCCTTCAGAATGTGGGTGCTAAACCATGCGATATTTTATGATGATAGCGGCTCTGCTCTGGATGGCGGGTGTTCCTTCAGCCCACAGACTAGTTGCCCGGCGACAACCCGCGCACCGCGCGGTCGCTATAAAAAGGAACTCGGGCTCACTTGTTTGTGGCGACGGTGTACTTGTCTTTACTCCCGAGGGCCATCAGGTGCTTAACGATTTTAAAGGTTATCTGCTTCCTACCGAGCTTAGTCCATGTTGGACGCCGGACGGAGGACATATAATCTTCCAAAATGCGCCGTATAACGGACAAGCTTCCACCTATGTAATGGATCCTGACGGGTCACACCGTCACATGTTGCTGAATTTCGCGGCCGACCAGATGGCCCTGTCACCCAATGGCACGCAGATCGCTTACCAGAATATGTATTACTCTACCGAACAAACCGACCAAGAAAGAAGTGCGATAGCCATTCTGTATTTAAAAACGGGAGTACATTACGACTTAACAACGTTTTATCATCTCAATGCCAACCCTGATTGGTCCCCTGATGGTAATAAGATTGCCTACTCACTTTGGATTGGCGAGGCGTCAAAAATCATGATTATGAACAGCGATGGCACTGGTAAACATCTGTTACCCAATCAGAGGCCGAACTTTTATTACGATAATCCTTCATGGTCGCCAGATGGTAAGATGCTAGCCTATTGGTGGGACGACGGCAGTAACGGCCAAATACGCATCGTGAACCTTGCTGACGGCAAAACGCATATTGCGGCGATGGATGCACAACAATGCACAGTGGCGTGGTCTCCGCATGAAACGCACATTGCATTTAGCCGCTACACACCACATACTAAGGGCGGGTATGCTTCCATAGTAAACCTTAAAACAGGCAGGGTTAGAACCGTTAACAGATCTGACATTGTTTATAATCGATTTTCGTGGTCCCGCTGCAATATCGCTCATAGTTACAAGCGAAAGTAACTTACACGGCACTGTTCTCCATTGTCTGTTGGCGTTGCCCCTGTGGTTGGTATCTGTGGTGCACAGGCGTATTTTGTACCTGCGTCGCTCTAATTTGTCGTCATTAACGGCCTGCTCTCTTCAGCGGAGAGATGCGAATCAACGACCTACCTAGGCAGGTTTTCATAAGTTCGATCCATTATCATAGACTTTCGGGATTGTCGCCAACGGTGCGCTTTTGAGGAAGGAGCGTGCGCATTGACAGGTTTACAGCTAGTAATCTTCAGGTGCCATTCGTCAATTCCGTTGCTGTCAACGTGCGCCGTGTTGATCGGCGCAGTCTCACCAACGGCTAGTCTGCCCAACCGCAGAGCGTGTCACACGAACGCATTAGCGTCGGTAAATATGGGTTACACCATGTGCCTGACGAGCGGTCGTGGTTTGCCGCGAAATAATCGATCAATCGTCCAGCTCATCCGTGCTCTCAATAACGCAAATTGGCGAGTTCGTAAGCATGCTGCGTCGGAGCTTGGGAAAACTCGAAACCCAATGGCCGTTCCAGCATTACTAAAAGCGTTGAACGATATCCCTATAGTTCGCGACCGTACAATTACAGCATTAGTTGCAATCGGACGACCAGCTGTTGAGCCGCTCATCACTGCACTAACCGACGCGCACTCTAGTTGGTGGGAGGTTGCCTATGCACCATTGGCACTCGGCAAGATACAAGATCACCGCGCGGTTGCCCCACTAATTACAGCCCTCACAAATGACGAATTATCCTCAATCTGTCGCATGAACGCCGCTGTAGCCCTCGGCGAATTGAAGGATCCTCGCGCGGTTGGCTCGCTGGTAGTATCTCTTGACGACCGGTCGCCCAACGTACGTGCCTATGCCGGGCGTGCTTTGCAGCAAATTGGCGGGCCACTTGCTAGCGCCAGTCTCATGGAGGCTCTTCGTAAAGAAAACCTTGCAGTCGTAGCGGCGAGCTACAGATTTTTCATCAGATTAGGCGTTGCGGGCACCGAAATCGTCATGGTTCACATGTTGAATTCCTGGGGTAACATCCAAATAGCGCGCGCATTTATGTCAAGTAAGAACAGAACATTGGCCAAAGCAGCTGGTCATTGGGCGAAGTCCTACAATATAAAACTTATTCCACTGGGCCCACAGCAAGCTACTTATTGGGGGAACAATCGATAGGTACCACAAAAACTTCGCAAGCAATATGGCACGTAGTTGCACGTACCACGCTCTCGCGCGTCTCTCGGGGCACACCCATTGATTTTATGTCGTGCAACTGACAAAACTGTGTTAAGATGTATCAAGAGCGCAACGTTCATTTCGCTGATTTCGGTTTGCAACGCATCAGCCACCGACACGAGGCATAGGCTATGACAACCGCAGCACAACCTGACTCTACCTCCGACGCGCAACCGCAGAGCGCTACTGCATG
>DAIDKH010000142.1 GCA_027450145.1 Chthonomonadaceae bacterium
GCTGCATAGCGACCTTGCCAATTTGCGAATACTTGACCAGTCAGGTCTATGGTATTTTGCGAACCTGACCCTCACCAACGACCTGACACGTTCTAATTTTGTCGTTCCACAGGCATGGACGCTCTGTTATGAGGCAGCCTTTTACCTGGTGATGGCGGTGCTGCTTTGGCTGGTGGGCCAGCGATTTGGGGAGCGCGTGATGCTTTGGGCAGCGCATGCGGTTACTTTTGCCGCCATTTTCACGCTGTTCCTGCACCAAACAATTTATCCTTTAAATCTGTGGCCCGAATTCGGATGCGGAATTGTGGTATACCATTGGGTGCGGTTCCGCGAAACTCGGTTGCTATCCCTCCTTGCAATCGGTTTTTTTGCCTGCTTTCTTCTTCTCGCTCGGATTGATCACAGTATTGCCGCAGCGAGTGGATACATTTTCTGCTGGGTGATGATGTTGCTACTGATATCGCTTCACCCTGCCGATACTGGTATAAGTACGAGCAAGATGGGTAAACCCTTTATGACTGTAGGCATCATGTCGTACAGCCTGTACCTCACGCACACTTTTAGCCTTGGCTTCGTCAACCAGGTGCTGAAACGCGTAATCCCCCCCGGGCACAATTCTATGGGCACTCCGGCGGCATTCTTGATATTTGTGGTAACAGCCGTACCGGCTCTTCTGTTCGCCTGGTTCTTTTTTAAGTTTTGTGAAAAACCATTTCTCAGTGCGTCTGGACGGGCGCGCATTGAATCAGAAATCAGGAGCGCAGCGGAACCCGCAGCATCTCCCGGTTGAAAGGAAGCTTTATGAGTCGGCTTGGCATAAAGTTGTGCTGCTTTACGGCAGCACTGCTACTTTATTGCATAGGTTCTCCTTCGCAGGCATTCGTCGTCCCTATTGAAGTCAATTATCCCACCAGTACTGTTCAGTCGGTAACTATCACCGTTCCAGGGTCCAGTCTGTCCAATGGGCCAATCAAGATGTTGAATCTCTTGATCAACAATATTGAGTATTCTGGTGAGGTGGGGGTCAATGTAAATAACACAGGGTGGATAAGTCTCAACAACAACACTGCATCTGCCTACGGCCCGGGCAGTCAATATGGTGCAATTGGCGGTCCTGTTACCAACCTTTGGCTGCATGTACCCCTGTTAGATGGCTCTGCCAAGGCGGGCGACAACGTTGTGTCCTTCAAGTTTCTACACAGTGATGGCAACTGCAGCTCCTTTCGCGTTCTTCACCTGCGGTTTGCCAATGCCAATGGATCCACAGTGGTCGACACCACCACGCGCACGTCGGACAACCCGGCAACATGGCAGCCACCTCTAAATGACCCTACCGATATACAGGCGGGTAAGACGCTCTTCACAAGTGGGTCGTTGCTTTTTCCGCTTACAACCAACCATATGAAGGCTTACTGCGGCAGCTGCCACGCCTCCGATGGTCGCGATTTGAAATATTTTAACTACGATAACAATACAATCATCGCCCGCAGTGTCTTCCACGGCCTATCGGTGAAGCAGGGCGAACAGATTGCGTCTTACATCCGCAGTTTACCAGCGTCGGAAGGCAGCGTGAATGGGCGGCCGTGGAATCCACCCTTCCAACCGGGCCCGGGCCTCGCCAATGTACCGCTGCAAGAATGGAGTGCGGGAGCTGGGCTTACCGCCGTTTTGGCAAATGATAGTGATGAACTGCCCTATCTTTTTCCAAACGGAATCACTACGTCGGCGGTCGAGTCTCTCGTTACTCAGGGCCCAAATCAAATAAACCCCAGGAATATTCCCACCAGTCTGCCGCTTCTAACGTGGAACCAATGGCTGCCAAAAACCGGACCGGAAGATATTGTCCCCGCTAATATCCTGAGCGCCCTACTTCAGCGCGTAGACGGGTACTACGAACCTATCATGTTGGCTGCGACCACGCTGCCTACATCGCTGCCTCCTCTCGCTGGCGCCTCCGATCAATACTTCCAAAACATGATGCACTCGCTAGGGCTAAGTACACCATCAGCACCGTGGACGCCCGCACTTGCCCAAAAGGAGTACGCCCTTCAGCAATGGTGGGCGGTTCGTGGCTGGGTGATGTTGCAGAAAGAGTTCGATGCCCACCCTACCATGCCCAAGATCTGGCCGGATAACCGGCTGTTCGTGACAAGTCCAAACCGCGGATTTATTCCTCTCGGTATGTTGACAGGGAGTAAGCTTGGCGACGAATTCCTCAGTAATGCATGGTACATGTTGCAGATGGTGACTAACTCAGGAGGAAACCGCGCGCAGGGCAATGGACCGGTAGATTTCAATTATTTCTACGGACACGTAGCGAACCTAAACCAGTATGGAGGACCCCCTCAGCCCATACGGCTGACTGAGTCAATGATTACTGGATTGAGGAACTACAATGGAAGCCAGATGGGATTATACATCTGGATGGGTGGCTTTAGGCCATGGGCCGAAGGTCTCATCCTTCGGTTAGCACAGCCCGATTACGTACCACTGTGGAAGGACGTGAACGCCACGACCCGCACGGAGATACTATCAGCCACTACCGCCGCATATGTGTTGGGAGTGCGGCGATTTACTCCTGAGCAGTACTACAGCGCAAACGTTGCATCTCCGACCAATACTCCAGGCTATGTGTATAGTAATTGGATAAGCGGTGTTTATGAGGTCATCCCTGTTCTGCACAATCTAGGGGTAAACGGCGCCATTACAAAGGCACTTGCTCAATGGGCAGCAACCCTCTGGCCATCAGTAAACTGGGCTGCTTTGTCGGGCGCGTAGTAGTTACAGGATTGGCAATTGCAGGTAGTTCTGATAGTAAAATAGGTCGTTCATCAATGGCACAAACCCCGTGGTGATGATGAGATTAAGCGTGGCTGGAACCCGCAGAGGGCGGAACGAACTCCAGGCCGTTTAACTCCTTCGCCACGGAGGAACGACCCATGTTTGCAATATCTAAGCT
>DAIDKH010000143.1 GCA_027450145.1 Chthonomonadaceae bacterium
CAGGCTGACAGTGTTGCTGCGGATGCAAGCGCGTGCATACGTATTTTATTATGCTGGTGCACGCGGCTGAAACGTGATATTTTCAAATCAGTTGACCTCAAACTCTATGTGCAGCCTGACGACTGAAGCAGTGGGAACCCCATTAACGGTGCCAGGCGTGAAAGTCCATTTACTTGCGGCTTGTAGAGCCCGCCTATCAAGCCTGCCAATCCCGCTAGATTGCAGTATTGCCTCGCTCGTTGCCACACCCTGAGCGTTTACCTGAACCTCTACGATGCAGGTCTTATTTAGAGCCTCCATTCGAAGGTCATCCGGTATGTCGGGTTGCGGTTCACGGCTGGCATCGACGGCAGGCTGGGCTGGCACGATGACTGGCGGTGGTACCGGTATGGGAGCAATGGGTGCCTTGGGCGCCTGCGCGATTTGAACCGGCTGCTTTTTGGTTACCGGGGCCGGTTTAGGGGCTGGTACTGCTGGCGTGATTGGCTTCACCGGTTTTGGAGTTTCCTTAGGCTTTGCAGGTGGTGCTACAGGCAATTGACCTGCTACGCCGCTGCCACTATTGTCTACGGTAGCGCCGCTTCCGCCAGAACCGGTTCCTTTGCCCGCAATTACTTTAGGCTGAAACGGGTTCGGTTTCTGATGAGCAACAGGATTGTGAACGGTGCTCGCAGCCTTTTTAGGATGTGTAACCGATTTTTTCGTCTTTTTGACGGTCTTCTGTTTTGGCGGCGGCGGCGTTGCGGGCTTCGGTGGTGGTGGCAGCTTCATAAAACTGACCTTGATAAGGTCGCGCTGCACGTTCTTAAAGGCGCCAAAGTGAGCGAGTATGGGTAGTGCAATCACGTGGGCGGCAATGGATATACCCAGAATTCGCATCAGCAATGGGTTTCGCTGCCTTCTACGACGAGCCATGGCAGGTTATCCTTTCGTGGCAGCTATGGCGAACTCAGTAACACCTGCCTTGCGCGCCGCGTCCATTGCGTCCACTACATCGCCGTGCAACACGTTCGTGTCGGCGTTTATTATGACTAGGTCCTGAGGCGTAACGTGCATTTGCTGCAGGCCCGTCTCAATCTTGTCAACGGTGATAGGAGTGGTGTTAAGGTAGAAACGCGCTGTGCCACCCGGGCCAGGCTGAATAGTAATTGTGATGTTTTGGCTTGAGTGGTCGGAGGCGGTAGACGCCTTGGGTAGATTAACAGGAATACCAGCCTGAACCACCATGGCGAGCGAGGCGACCATGAAGAAGAAGAGCAGAAACATCATGGTGTCGATCATGGGAATGATCACTATTTCTGCCTCTTCAATGGGCTTTCTTCGGCCAATCTTGACACGTCGGCGCATAGTCATTGGGATGTTCTCCTACTAATCTATGCGGCCAGTGAGGTAGTTCACCAGCTCCGCGCCGTAAAATTCCATGTCTTCAATTAACTTGCGCGATAGGTTACTGAAATAGTTGTAGGCGATAAACCCGATAACCGCCAGCACGATGCCTGTGGCTGTAGAGACAAGTGCTTCACCAACGCCCCCGAGGATTTGGGTAGGGTTTGAGAGCCCCTTTTGAGAAGCCGCCTGGAAGGCGCTGATCATACCAGCGATAGTTCCCAGCAGGCCAAGCAGGGGAGCGATGTTAACGATTGTCTTTATGACCGTAAGGTTAGCCTCTAGTGCCGGTATTTCGTTAGAGGCCTCCTGTTCCATGGCCATCTCGATTGCATCGGCGGACCTACCGGCGTTTTTCAGGCCGCGTGCAAGCATTCTTCCCAGCGGCTTGTTGGTTTCATTGCAGAGTTTTTCTGCCTTCTGTAGGTTGGACCGTGGATCATTTCCGGTGACAGACCGAATTTCGTCAAGGAGTTCGTCTCCATCCATTACCGCACGGCGCATGACAAATAGTCGCTCTATGACTAAAGCTATAAGCAAAATTGACGCAATGATGAGCGGGTACATCATGAACCCGCCACGATGTATAAATTGGGCGACAGCAGACATTCTTGTTGTGATCTCCAGCTATTTGGTGATGGAACGGGGCCACGATCGAGCGGATTTAAGCGCGTGGAGGCTGTTTGCCGGTACAGTAGTGTTCGCGGGCAACAGGCGTGCTGATTCGCTCGGTGTAACCGTTCAGATGAGATGTGAAATTACGGCGACATTATGTTTCGCCAGGTGGGAGATCAAACGATTGGAGGTCCGCGACTAGAGGGAGGACAGGTGATGTGAGTAGCATGCGATGCTGTGAACTGGTCCGGTAACAGTTCGGAATAGGTGAAAACGGTGCCGAAGGTAGCGGGAAGCAGTGCAGGTGACAGGGAGCTCGCTTGCCATGTGCAAAATGGGCAAAAACCTTCACGCGAGTACTGTTGGCGACCACCGTGGATTACATCGCGCTTAGATGTTGGAGCGCCGTGAGAAAACTGAAGTGGGCGTCCGCAAATATCCAAACCCTTGTGGTCGTGAGTAAGTGCACCCACAGTACACAAAAATAGATACAGGCCTGTCAAAAACAGGGCAGTGTATCTAGCGCGACGGTCTGAATTATTTCGTCGTTTTGTGTGGTGGTGCATCGACCTGTTCTATCGTACCGGGCTGGCCACAATAATGGAACTAGTGTGGCAATCTATAATTATACGCGAAGACTTAGCTCGTGTGTTTCATATATAATTATCTACAACATTATAACACGCTGTGACGCATCCGTAAAAGACACTGTTGTGTAACTCACCATACAGATTTACGCGCACAGCGAATTAGGCTTTACATAGCAGGCCCATCCCAAGTGCGATTAAATCCAGTTT
>DAIDKH010000144.1 GCA_027450145.1 Chthonomonadaceae bacterium
ACAATAGGGCCAAGAACCGCCGGTTTTAATCGCCAATTGGCTCATTTACTAATATTTAACCTGTTTTCGGAGAGCCTGTTCAAGGCCGACACGGGCAAATTGCGCGTGTACGCCCGCGTGTATGTGGGGCTCACGGTAATTCTTATCACACGGTCGCTACACGATCGTTTGGTCTTTTCAGCACCTCAGTCCGTTTGCCAGGTTTACTCAATCACCCTCTACGTTGACTGATGCCACTAATGATGGTTCAGAAACGGCAACCGAGGGCGAACTACCCTCTGACACCCGCGTCCGTGGTTTGGTATTCATAAATGGCCGCTCAAATGCCAAATAAAACCAACGTGCTGCAAACACGCATAAAACTGGCGCGATTACGAGCCGAAATAATTCCAACACCGCGGGTGACGTTTGCGCACGCACGGCCCATTCGTCCATTAAATATAAAAGTGGCTGGTGCGTCAAGTATAAGCTATACGAAAATGATCCAAGGGCCGCTGCGAATGGTGCCGAAGTGCAACGAACGACCCAATTGGGCCTCGAATCATTGAAAGACGTTGTGCAAACGACCAACAGTGCAGCGAACGCAACGGCAAATAGTAGCCCTGCTGGCCAACCCATATATGAAAGATCCGCGAGCGCCCGAACCGCGAGCGGCGGATGCCTTAGTCCTTGACTGGCGTAACTTCCCACAATTGTAGCCCCGGCGCAGTAGCCCACGATTGCGGCGTAGGAACGGATGCGTCGGTACTTCAGATCGCGTTGGTCGGCGAGCCACGCTGCTCCTGCGCCGATCGCAAACGCACCAAATAACCACCCGTATTGTCAGAGTACTGCAGGTGCAACAGTTTGCACTGCGCAAGCGAGAGCAACGACGATCGTCACGGCAGTACAAATGCCGAATTTCCGCCAAAGCGGTACCAATATTAATGGGAACAAGAAATAAATCTGCCATTCCACCGCGATGGACCACATAGGTCCGTTGATTTTGTACATCCAGGCCAAGCTACGGTTCTGCAGCAAGAGTGCGTGCGAAAGCAACACGGCCGGGGAGGCAATGGGGAACGCGCTGGACCACGCCGGTGAGTAACCGCTGAGGGAAAGGTAGCGCATTATTGCAATTGATAGGAGTAATGCGAAATAATAGGGGGGCAGAATTCTCTTTGCACGCCTTTTTATGTACCGCGAAAAATGGAAACCGCTTGGCCCGCCGCGTGTACCTAAAACGGGCAGCGTGAGTACGTAACCCGACAATACGATGAATGCGACAACCGCGAACACGGCATGACTGAACAACAAATTGCATGTTAAATTAAGGGCGTAGCGCAACGGGGGGCCGATAACAGCTGCGGCGGCGTCACGATCGCGGAAGACATACACGTGTTCGCCCAGCACCCAGAGGCACGCTGCGCCGCGCAACCCGTCGAGGTACTGTAAATGCGGACGCGTTGATATTGATTTCGGTTGTTCATTGAAGTCGGGCACATCTTGCCTCACGAAAGGTTAATATGTTCGCCAGCGGTGCGCGGGCAGCTAGTAGAACGCGCTCTTTATGTCAATGTTGAATTGTACCCGGACTGGCTTTATAACCGCGTGTCACTAGTCAATTCGTGTGGTACGCAATATAAGCGGCCGTTATTGCCAGCGGTGAACCCAAACTAACAGGCTATTACAAAGTCCTTCTTGGGGTATTAAATCAGTAGTGTTGTAGGCTTACTTTCTCGTGTCCGTACCGTCGGTAGTTCAATCTGCCTGAAACTTCCTAGAGCGTGCCGCATATTGTGGGACGAAAGCAAGGGTTTCTGCAGCACGCCATTCACGAATTGTTAGCTCGACCCATGTTTATCCTTGATATCTATCGGCGCAGTACCCATCCACCAAAGATTCCATAGATGTTGTGCCCTACGTGTCAATATAATATGATACTATTCACTACGACGGAATAATTACATTTGTAGGGCGAGAAGGGTTCCTAAGTTGTCTGATTCAGCCCAATCAATGGGTGTGCCAGCGTCACTTCGGTGCTACCTAGGTCTCGGGCTGTTGGCACAGACATTGTTACTACATTTGTAACCGCACCGTACCAGGAGTGATGGTTTTGAATAACGAACCAGCGGCTGTAACTTGTGCGATTTCAAGTAGCGATGTCAGTCGAGTCGACACAACATACCTGGACGGCCTGCGTGGTCTCGCAGCGTTGTACGTTGTGTTTAATCACTGCAGCATCATGACAATGGAACTAACCAGTAGCGGTGCCAGCCTGCCACACCGTCTTGCACAGTTGGAGCATCTACTGCACTTTTTTATATTTAATTATGGCACACTCGCAGTTGCTATTTTCATAGTTTTATCTGGTTACCTGCTCATGCTGCCGGTTGCGAAGGCACCGAGCCTTGAGTTACGGGGAGGCATTGGCGGGTTCGTGAAACGCCGCGCACGACGAATATTGCCGCCCTATTACGCAGCGTTGGTGGCGTCACTGCTGTTCATCTGGTTGCTTCCTGCCATCGGTGTACCTATTGCCCTTATGCCGCGGCACAACCTGGTTGCCGGTTCCTTCCTACCAGGTAGTATCGTGGTGCACGTGCTATTGGTACACAACTTGACACCGTGGATAGCGACGATCGATCCACCTATGTGGAGCGTGCCGGTTGAGTGGCAGATCTATTTTCTATTCGCCCTTCTTATGCTGCCCCTATACCGCAAAACTGGCGACATGGTTTTGCTGGTGGTGACTT
>DAIDKH010000145.1 GCA_027450145.1 Chthonomonadaceae bacterium
AGTAAGATATTTGGTCTTGGTTTCCAGCGTGGTGATTCGCTGCAGTATGGAACGTAATGTAGTGCCATAGCCTTGCGCAAAGGCGGTCGGGAGCGAATTGCTTAACAGGCAGATGCAGGAAATGGCGAGAACGCCTGCGCCGCTCGCTCTCAACTTGCGAACTAAGGAACTGTGAGTCTGTTGAAGGTCCTTAAATTCATTCTTAAGGTCCAAGAATTCACCTTTGAGTTGCTCGAACTGCTTATCAACACTATCAATTGGGTCTGTTGCCATTGCTGGTATAAACTCCTTTAATAAATGTGGTGGATTATTCACGTCGTCTGTTTGATACTACATACACTTAAGGCTCTCGCTTTTACGACAGGCAGATCGTGGTCTCGGTATTACAAAGTAACAGCACTAGCCTTCGTCCGTCGCCGTTTAGCCAGGCTGCAAGCACCAAGTAGTACCGCCATGCACCAGATGCTGCTGGCTTCTGGTACTGCAGGTGGCGTTCCTGCAATGAGGCTAACGTTGTCCACGCCCATGTTAATGGCGAGGTTGTTAGATACTTCGGCAAACCGCAGCTGGTATGTACCTGCGGCAAGGCCATTGAGGTTGAATGAGTACTGAACCCATGGGTTTGGGGGTGAACCTCCTGCATTGTCCACACCATTGTAGAAGTTCTGTATTACGTCAGTTGCTGAAGTGGACAGCCCATTTGCCCCTGATGAAAGCAGGTCCACGCGTGCATATTGCATGTCGTTGTAAGTGCCGGCTGCAGTATAGTCCAGCCCATAGTTCTGCCCAACAGGACCGATGCCGCTCCAATCGTTCACAAACATGTCATAGGACAGATTTAACGATGTGTAGTTTTTGGGGATCACAACGGTCTGAAGCAGCGCAACGGCATCTGGGAAATTGCTGTCGGAAACGGCAAAATCGTTCCCACCGTTGATGTTCGTATCTGTGGGGTTAAGGCTGATGGGTGTAGTGCCGCCATTGGCCATATTGTAGAACCCATCCTGATGCGTTGTATCGGATGGATTGCCCTGTACTGCTACTGTCCAGCCAGAAAGGTTGCCAGTTTCAAAATTACCGTTGGTTATGAGCTGTGTGGTGCCGGCCCTGGCAACAGCTGGGATCGCCATTAAGGCTATGGCGTGCGAGATCAGCTTTTTCATGAGTAGTTTCACTCTCTTTCGGATGAATTTGCTAACAGATGCCGTTCATGCGGCAACAACGCTTGATGCATACAGCACAATCATCGACTTGTGTCTTATAAATACTGCCAAGGCACAAATCTCTATGAGCCATCATTGTAGTACTTGGTAGCATGCCTGTCAACTTCATTATGTTTAATAATGCGCATTATGTAAAAGTTCCTCCTGGCACCTTGGGTTGGGCGCACGTTCGTTCTCAGGCCGCCTGTGATTGGATCCACCCGATAACGGCTCGGAACGTTACCTCGTTGTTCTAAATTGAGAGCAGCCGTGATATCGGTTAATAGAACTTCATGACAGTGTCCCTAAAGCAGTCTCACTACAACAATCTGCGCCGCACTAAAACTGAATGACTCTAACTGACCAGCAGCCTCATCAAATCACCACGGTTGATAGGGTAACCGGACCAGCTGTAGCGAAGCTACGATTACTTTGGAGTGTCTCGAGTACCGTCGAATCAGTATTACTTGGCGTTGGACGAGCTAACTCCATGTGGTAACCCGTATCGGCTGCAGTTTGAAGTAGGAGTGAGTAAGGAGGTTGAATGGTACCCGTAACCTCCTTTACACACACGCTTCTAACCCATAGCCTGAAGGCGTACCAAATCTTTTACGGTGAGTGGTATGAACCACCAGCCCAGCCATTGGATGCCTGTTCAGTAACCTTGTACCCGCCGCTGACACTCGCCCAGGCAGCCGCAGCAGAGTTTGCGTATCCTCCCGAGACCGTTGAGCCTAACATAGAGGCGGTACTGGACTCTCCACCAGAGATTGTGGAGATCACGCCAGAAGCGGTGTTGGATGCCCCGCCGCACACGCCACTAAGTAAACCAGTGGCAACATTGAAGTAACCGCCATACACACCTGCAAGATCACCGCTAGACCCGTTACCGAGGCCCCCCAATACGAAGCCATACGGGTTGTTCCCATAGTTTCCTAGCCCTGATATAATTGCGCCAATTGACGTATAGTGGTTTCCTGCACCGACGATAAGATTATGGGAACCAGTGTAGCCACCTGTTGTAACGTTTGTAGGTTCGTTGTATCCTATAATAAGGTTCCCAAGTCCATTTGTCACCGCATGCATGGGTCCGCCGCCAATTAGTTCGGCATTGAATGCACCTGTAAGTGAGGGATCGCTTGCAATACCGGACGTGCTTCCCAGGCCGTTCTGGATGTAGACATTGCACGCGGTGAAGTAGCTAGCGGGATAGCCGTTGCGGTCGACGCCGGTGGTGAGGTATTTGGTTTTGGTGTTGAGCGTCGTCACATTGCCTGTTAGGCTGGCAATAGCTGTTGTAGTCGTTTTCTGTGCGGTTTCAAGTGCGCTTATTCGCTGCAAAATAGATCGTAGAGTGGTGCCATAGCCCTGTGCAAGGGCGGTAGGCAGGGAGTTGCTTAGCAGGCAGATACACGATATGATGAGAACACCTGCGCCGCTTGCTCGTACCTTTCGAACTAACGATGTGTGAGCAGTTTGCAGGTTAGCAAATTCCTTTTTTAGCTGTATGAAATCTGT
>DAIDKH010000146.1 GCA_027450145.1 Chthonomonadaceae bacterium
TCCTTATTCGCCCTACAAGTAATTTGCAAATGGAATGACATTTTCACTGTCCCATTAATTATAGACACATAGGGTGGTGGAACGAGGTCTGTGAGTTGGCGCTTTGTCCATTTTTCGCCGTTCAGGTAGACCACCATATACTCAGCAATCTGAACATGTGATGCGGCGTGAAGTTTGAATTGATTCCAATTTGCGGCTTTTAATGAGGCGAGTATCCCGCGAGTTGCGTCTTCGAATGACCTCTCGGTTACATTGCTTACATTAGAATTCGGAGGGGTAGCGGGATGCCGCGGCTTAAACTCCCGACTAATTAGGGACAGTGCCATGATCAGAAACAACGTTGGTGCCAATCCGACTATAAATAGCACTTTCTTCATACCAGACCTGTCACCTTTCCGCATGAATTGCGTCACATGCCGGCTGCGGAATTACAACGACTTTTACGTTCATTCTAAATCCCTGGTCAGAGCAGGGTTTTTTCAACGTATGACCGTAAACACATTTTTCCAGAAATTGTGAGGCCTTGACATTGAGGTCTACGATATTGCCAGGGTACTTTGAGAAATTCGGACCCACATCTACAACTTGAACATGGAGCGAGCATTTGGGCTTGGCGCGGGACTGAACCAGAATCGTGGCACCGCACTTCACTGGCTGAACTGAAGAACCGCTGTAGTCCTTGTGTCTGCAATATGTTCTATTGCAAGGCTTGTCGACGGTTGGACATCTATGAGGCCCACACATGTAACATACGTTCGGCCAGGCAGCGGTGAACCCAACAGCGTAATGTGGACATCCGGGGCTACCATTGTTGCAAAAAAGGCTCGAATCATCAAAGCAGGTTGCTACACCGGTATAAACGTAGCCCACCGCGAGTCCGCTCGCGTCCGTCCTAGCCACCGGCTCGTTACCCACGTAGCAGTAGAGGTTGAAGTCGCCGGCCTCGAAGCGCAGCGGGTCCTCGCTAAGCCAGCGGCCTGTGCCCACCGCCAGCCAGCGGGCGCGCACGTACTGCACGGCGGCGAGGTCGCGGTAGTAGCCGTATTCGCCTGGGTACCGGTAGGCGTTGGTGCTGCCGTTACCGCCTTGCCACGCGGTGCCAAAAGCCAGATAGGCGTAGGCGTCTGTCACGGCGTTAGCACCTGCTCTCAAAGATGAATTTGTGCGGTGGTGGATACAACTGCCTTATCCATGCGTCCACCTTCGCGAGATCATCAGGATAGTGGTTCCCGTAAAATCGCTCATCCACTTTCATAAACGTCCACAGGGAGTAAAGAGTATAGGCATCCTTAGTCGCCAGAATGCCGGCTGGTAACAACAACTCGAACGCTGCGATGAGTGCTGCGTTGTAATATTTGGAACCTCGTGACAGGTTCCTAATAATCACAAGTAGCTCGGGTATCTCCGGGTTGTTAATGTCGTTTGCCGCAAGTAAGTATAGTTTCGTTGCATAAACTGCAACCCTATGCCGGGTTCTATCATCGCATTCGACGGTAATGCCATCTATCACTATTATGGCCGTTTTAACGAGCTGGCATGCACGGCCGAAATCCTCCATTGTCGTGAGGTCAAACGATGTTGTTTCAGGCATCCGCTTCATTTCAACGATGTCAATCGCTTCCAGAATTTGAAGGACGTCGGCAGCCGCTGCTCTTTGTCCAGCATACGCGCATGCATTGAACAGGGCGAGTGTGCACATGTAGTGATCAAAAGATCCGGTCTCGTCGTTTGCCGCTGTAGCGACAAACGATTTCATGTAAGCCGCAAGACCCACCGTGCCTTCCGCAAGGAGGCGGGAATAATCCGCTGATACCAGCATCTGTTCATATACCGATTTCTTCAAAGGTGTCTCCCAAATCGAATTCCTCAATGTTTGTTGTTGTCGGGGCTCGTACCGATTCGCACGAAATAGCTATCCCTCCATAAACTAAATGCGATTAGGCACCATCAGAAAGCTGCGCCAGCCATGCCTCTATTTTCACCAGGTCGGACTGGTAGTTGTTCCCGCCAAAGCTTTCGTCGCACTTCATAAACGCCCAAATTGACTGTAATATGACGATACCTGACGGCGGAACGACATTTAAAGGCATTAATGTCTCAAATATTCTGATTGGACACGTGGTTGACGGATAGTAGCCGCACGCCAGGTAACACAGCCTATCAATTAGTATCCGGACCTCTGAATCGAAAGGATTGTCATCACAGAAATTCAAGAGCAATTGAACAATGTAATTTACCTCCCAAGCCACTCTTCTTTCTGTGGCAAGACTAGGCAAGGCTGCACTGTACAGGCGCCTAGTGTAAAAGCGTGCAAGTTCATATTTCTTAATGGAAGTAAGACCGGTCGCGATACCCCATAGGTCGCGATCTTCTTCTGGAACAGAGAAGCGCTCCAGTCCGTCTAAAGTTTCCATTGCAGCATCGATGTCTTGCGCCATGCAGTGGGCGAGAAACAGGCCGTAGTTGCACATGTAATTGTCGTAAGATTCATCATCACGACCGAAGGATGCTATGTGTGTTTTGACAAATTCAATGTACTTCTGGTAGTTTTCATCCGCAAGAAGCCTGTCGTGTTCGGCCGAATTAATTATCTGGTAATATATCGGGCAACTTATACCATCCAAATCGCG
>DAIDKH010000147.1 GCA_027450145.1 Chthonomonadaceae bacterium
GCTCGTACCTTTCGAACTAACGATGTGTGAGCAGTTTGCAGGTTAGCAAATTCCTTTTTTAGCTGTATGAAATCTGTTTTTAGCTCAGCAAATTGCTGATCGATAGTGTTAACCGGTTCAGACGCCATGTCTTTCAGTTCTCCTAAGGATATTTTGCCGGAATCAATTCAATCTATCAACTTCTGGTTCTTCTACTCACCAATCACCCGAAATCCACGGATGCCTGGACCTTAATAGCCAGGTCTATGCCCGCGAAGTTGCCGTTGTGCGCTTTCTACGTGCGGCAAGACTGCATCCACCTAGCAGGCAGATCATGCCCCAAGCGCTGCCTGCCTCTGGCACAGCCGGTGGCGCACCGGCGACAAGGCTCACGTTGTCTACTCCCATATCGATCGCCAGGTAGTTGGCCAGCTCGGCAGACCTGGTCTGGTAAGTGCACAGTCGATCGTCTTCTTCATGGGAGATTCACTTTTAGTCGAATGATGCAGCTTCGATTGGCTTAGTGGTAGGCACCACTCTGTGTTGTGACCAGCCTACCTTGTTGCAGTGTCCATTCGCAGAAAGTTTTGATTGCCGACAACGTACACTGCCGTCGCTACGGGGTGTGATAGGTTCCACCTGCCCACGCATTCATTGCATATGTGCGTAAGCCAAAACCGCCGCTTACTGCACTGTAACCACCGACGGCCTCGTTTGCATTTCCACCAGTTACACTGGAAGTTAGGCCAACGGCCTGGTTAGCAAAACCGCCTAAAACGGAGCTAAACTCGCCTAATGAAGCGTTGTCATCTCCGCTTATCACAGTACTGCCCTGGCCAACTGAGAGGTTGTTACTCCCACCTTGTACGGAGCTAAAGTAACCCTTAACGAGGTTATGAGAACCGCCTTGAACGGTACCAAGCAGACCGATGCATCCGTTCTGCAACCCGTTCAAAATTGAACCGAACGGCGCTCCGCTGTAGTTTCCTACCCCCCCAATTATTGAACCTACAGACGTGTACTGATTCCCTCCACCAATGATCAAGTTGTGAGAGCCTGTGTATGCTCCTGCTATCTCGCCCTTTATGTGACTAATTGGTGGAAAGGAATACGCATCAGGTTCGTTGTACCCAATAATGAGGTTCCCCAAGCCATTGGTGATTGGCGAGATAGGGCCACCAGTATTGAGTGCATGTGCAAAAATAGGATCGCTCGCAACACCGGTGGTACTGCCAAGGCCATTTTGAATGTAGACGTTACACGCAGTGAAGTAACTTGCAGGATAACCGTTTCGGTCAACACCAGTGGTAAGGAATTTTGTTTTCGTGTCCAGGGAGGAAACGTTGCTAGAAAGATTCGCTAGATTAGACGTGGTTGCTTTCTGAGCGGACTCTAGGGCCGTCAAGCGCTGAAGTATCGACCTCAGTGTAGTGCCATAACCTTGTGCAAACGCGGTGGGAATAGCATTGCTAACCAGGCACAAACAGGAGATGATGAGCACACCCGCGCCGCTGGCGCGTACTTTGCGAACTAAAGAACTATGTGCCTTGTGTAACTGTTCGATCTCATGCTCCAAGAGCGAAATACGCGTATCCACGCTGTCGAGTGGTTCTAATGCCATGTCGCGATGGTTCTCCTTTGTACGGTGTGCTTGGCTGGTGCTTAAAGTCAGTTCATATCCTGCAAGGTTGAGTAGGATGAGTACTTATAGAGTTTCGGCGGCTTACAAGATTATTAAGCCCGCTAAATAACCCCTGTGCGCTTTCTACGAGCGGCAAGGCTGCATCCACCTAGCAGGCAGATCATGCCCCAAGCGCTGCCTGCCTCTGGCACAGCCGGTGGTGCACCGGCGACCAGGCTCACGTTGTCTACTCCCATATTGATTGCCAGGTTGTTGGCTACCTCGGCAAACCGCAGCTGATAGGTGCCAGCGGCAAGTCCGTTGAGGTTGAATGAGTATTGAACCCATGGGTTAGGTGGATTTCCCGAGGCATTGTCTACCCCGGTGTAAAAGTTCTTTACAACGTCACCGGTGGCTGTAGAGAGTGCATTTGCGCCACCTGTTAGCAAATCGACACGTGCAAACTGCATGTCGTTAAACGTCCCACCTGCAGTGTAGTCGAGGCCATACGACTGTCCAACAGGACCGATACCGCTCCAGTCATTCACAAACATGTCGTACGACAGGTTAAGTGAAGTGTAGTTTTTGGGGATGACTACCGTCTGGAGTAGAGCAATAGCATCTGGAAAATTGCTATCTGAAACAGCGAAGTCGTTGCCCCCACCAGGATTGGTGTCAGTAGGATTGCCGCTGATCGGGGTTGTTCCTCCATTGCTGATGTTGTAAAAGCCGTCCTGATGGGTCGTGTCGGATGGGTTGCCCTGCACAGCAACTGTCCATCCAGATAG
>DAIDKH010000148.1 GCA_027450145.1 Chthonomonadaceae bacterium
GGTATGTCGCTCTACATATTTTCAATGTGGCGGTTAGGTCATCTCACAAGCTTGAGCGGCGAATCTGATACGCAGCTGGCCCTTATCATTCGTGGCGCTGGCCTGGGACTGCTATTTACGCCAATTAACCTTGCGGCGTTCAACTCACTTAAGGGAGTGGAAATTGCGCAAGGTGCGAGTATGCTCAATTTGTGCAGGCAGTTAGGCGGTTCATTCGGAATCGCCATTCTCTCAACGTACCTTGATGATATGCGCCGCTATCATAGAGCGGATCTTAGCTCTAATATTTATCCATCAAACCCGTTGTTGCAACAACGTCTGCACGCGCTGCAAGCACTCTTTATGGCACATGGCTACGATTTGCACCGCGCTCAGCAGGGTGCCCTAATGATCATTGCAGATACAATTCAACGTCAAGCGGCAACCATGAGCTTTAACGATGGCTTTCTGCTCATTGGCATGGCCACGGTTGCTGTCTTGCCAATGGTGTTTCTACTTAGGAGCGGTGCGAAACGTTCTGGTGCATCGGAGATGGCGCACTAAATTTGCGATAAATCAATTTTGGCTGTACAATGATGTACGGGATAAAATTCATCACAGTATCTGTTAATAGATATATAAGGTGATGAGAGCGCCCTTTTGGTACGTAATAAACAATGTATCTTACCGGAGGGTAATGACAACGAAAGGAGAATAACATTGGAACAGTCAGTGTTAGTGGGACTGCTGTTTCCGCGAAGTGGACAAACGTTACAGGTCTCAATACCTGCCTCTAAAGCCGCCAAGCTTAACACTCATAGTCATAATGTTGTGCAGGTTTCCTCGCCATCTC
This sequence comes from Chthonomonadaceae bacterium, assembly GCA_027450145.1. Lineage (GTDB taxonomy): Bacteria > Armatimonadota > Chthonomonadetes > Chthonomonadales > Chthonomonadaceae > JAJZFK01. Next base: position 833 of record DAIDKH010000148.1, read on the forward strand.
GGCGTGTGGTGCCTGGAAAGCTAGTAATCAACGCGCAAACTGCGTAATCAAGCTATTATAATACATTCATCCCTAGAGGAGCCGCCAATAAGTTGGCAGCTCCTCTTTACTTTACCAGTCCGCAGTAAACGCACCAACGTGGTGGTTAAGTGTGAAGCTGCCGTGATGGTCAGGTAGAATTTCGACGACGTCAAACCGCATGGAAGGTTCTTCCCTCGAGGGCGGATGCACCGCCAGATAGTGGAGCGCTGAGTCGATAAGGCGTCGCTGCTTTCGCCTATCTACAGCTGATGCGGCGGTGCCGTGGCAATCCCCAATTCGCAGTTTGACCTCAACAAATACGATTGTGGCTATACCGCTGGATTCGATCTTAGCAATGATGTCGATTTCACCGGCAGGGCAGCGGAAGTTCCGATGCAGTATCTCATACCCATGCTCCACGAGGTATGCTGCGGCGCTCATCTCTCCCTTAGCACCAAGCTCCCGCCTGTTTAACATGGTCCACAAACTGCCTGCACTGGCTTGTAACTTCGCCTGTGCTCTGGTGTTGGGCCTAAACGCGCAAGGGCTTCCAGGTGAGCAGGGGAGGGGTACCCACGATTTTGGGCAAATCCGTACTCGGGGTAGGATGCATGAAGATCATCCATTATGCGGTCGCGAGTAACTTTTGCGATAACAGATGCTGCCGCAATGCTTAAGCTTCTACTGTCTCCCTTAACAATTGCCCAATGTGAAATAGGAAAATCCCGTACCGGAAGGCCGTCGATTAGCGCCAGATCGCACCATAGACCGGTAGGGAGATTTGTAAATGCTGTTCGCATTGCCAGATGGGTCGCATTGAGAATGTTTATGCGGTCTATTTCAGCGGGCTCTACAATCCCCAAACCAACACCACGGGCGTGGTTAATAATTTGTGGAAAGAGCCGCTCCCGCTGCAATGGTGTGAGCTGCTTACTATCGCCAACACCTTGTACCGTAAATCTTGTAGGTAGAACTACACATGCCGCCACTACAGGACCTGCAAGGGGACCTCTACCGGCCTCGTCTATTCCACAAATCGACAGGAAGGTGGAAACGAATGGCGCCATTGAAGCGATAGGCATGCAGGCCATCAGACGTTTGATCTTGACGCGAACTAGTGTTTAAGATAAGGGAAGGCTATAGAATGAGGGTTTGACAAATCACAACTTTATATATTGCAAACAAGAGACTGAGAGTGCTCTGAAAAATAATGTGGCTCGCCGCACCGGGTGGCTCGTT
>DAIDKH010000149.1 GCA_027450145.1 Chthonomonadaceae bacterium
GCAAGGTTATTGTAACTCTCGGCACTAAAAGCTGGGTCAGTCTCGATATCCATTAGATAGGACCAGACGGCCTCCTGAAGCCGGTTCAGTCGTCTGAGTACGTTGCCGCGGTAGTAGTACACGTGCCCCGTGTAATACACGTCGCAGGCAAAGGAACCGATCTTGAGCGCACGGTCAAACATCCTAAGCGCCGATGAATGCCAGCCCCTGCGCATGTAATACCTACCGTAGTAATAAAGTAGTGAGGACTCTCGCGGATTTTTGCGATATAACGGTAGCAGGTAGCGCCGAGACTTTCGCAACAACTGTTGGTCTTCCAGGCATCCGGTCAATAAAAGTGCTAATTCAACATCGTTCTTATTGTTCATTATCAGACGCGCGCAATACCGTTGCGCGCGTCTTGGAAAGCCGGATTTACACCAGCGATTCACCTTTTGTTCATTAGTACGATTTGTTATCATTGGTGGTCTATCTAGGGCTTCGGCTTATGTATCATAGGAGGTTCGGCAGGTTTAGAGCGTTTGAACCTGGCGATCGACCACCCGCCGCCTGTCCGTTTAGGCGGGTCATCGCGTCTTTTGTCACCGCCCTCTCCTCCTCCGTCCCGCTTTCTTGTTGTCTCGGCCTTCTCGTGCTTTTCTTCCGTCGACGGCCGCGCACCTTTTCGGTGTTCGGCGTTTTTGATGACTGCCCAGACTATAGTTCCGGCACCAACTATTGTTCTACCTATAGCGAATCCATCGCTAACCGGATCCTCGGGACCACCACCTGCGACCTCACCCACTACTTCATCAAGAAGTGTCTTTTCGGCAACTTCCTCAATATCACGGACTACGTCACCATCCCGCAAAAGTCCCAGCCGGGTCCACCCAACCAAGCGCGTTGTTGTCGCAGCAGGCGTACCACTTGCTGCACGCCTGGGCCGGGTCGCTGCTCAGGAAGCGCCCCAGGCTGGCGTCGTAGTACCGGTGCCCCAGCAGCATCCGCCTTGTAGCCACTTCGAATTGGCAACGCTGGCTCAACTACCGGCTGTGTAAACCCAATACCGCCCGTTAAGGACAAGGGTAAAAAACTACGGCTGAAATTCACTTTCTTTTGATTCGCGGAAAAATCGCAGTGCGGCTGTGCACTAACCACAGAGCTCTCGTCACGGCACCCATTTGCTCCACGACAAGTGTCACCGGAACGACTAACAAAGAAACAAGGAGCAGCAAATTGGTAACTGGCCTGCATATGCTCACGAATGTTGAATGCGCTGGCATAGCAATTATTGCCAAAACGCATACAGTGATCAATGTACAATTGATCATCGATAAGAATTCTAAACAGTATGCGCATTTTATAATACTGTTATCATCGACTACATGCCTGCTGTAAGCACGAAGACGCATCCAATTATTGGCAAATATCGGCACAATCCACGCTTCTGTTACGGCGAGCAACATTTCCCCCATCTGTTCCCTCCTACCCAGATTTTCACGTAATCGGCATATACAACGACCTGAACATTACAAACATTTTTGCGTGCGCGGGAACGGTATATCCTACGGTTAGCACTCGTAATGCACGACGGGGAGCGCAGCGTTCAAGAGAACCTACTGCGCTCCTGCAGAGTCACGGACCTTATTCCAACCAACGAGCATGCTTGGCAATCAAGCGACCAATTAAATTACACAATCCTGGATGATCGTGGTTAATTTGTTTGGACATGTGGTAGCCGTAATATACACCTGAACTGCCGGCCAAAATTATCCCAACGTCGGGAAACGCATACGCAATCGGCGGCGCTTCGATGGGCGTGAGCGGTATTACACCACCGCCCTCAGGTAGGTACACACCACCTGGCGCACCCTCTTTGGCGATAGCCACCACCTTTCGAACACATCCCCACAGACCATATAACGCGGAGCCATAGCCGAGCGTTGGCGGTACTAAACCCGTTGGGTCAACGCGCACAAGAGGGTTGTTGTCGCAGTAGGCGTACCAGTTGCTGCCTGCCTGCGCCGGGTCGCTGGTCAGGAACCTCCCCACGCTCGGTGCGGCCAAAGTGGTCATACGGACCACACAACTGCTTAGGCGTCATCTGAAGTT
>DAIDKH010000150.1 GCA_027450145.1 Chthonomonadaceae bacterium
GATGAGCGAGCCGGGCCTGCTTACTGGCAGCGGGGGGCGGGGGGTGGTCGTGCCCAGCCGCGGCTTCCAGGTGATGGGCAAGAAACCTGCGCCGGTGAAGAAGCAGGCATGCAAGCATTCCGGCAAATCTGCCAACAAACAGGTGTGCTCCGATGATCAAAATTGGTGCATGGCTGGCTGTGCTTTGATAGGGGCAGCATGCCTCGCTGCAGTAGCAGCCGTCGGGGCGATTGGCGCAGGCATCTGTGGTGATCTTGTCATCGGCGCGCCGTTATGTTGGTGGCGGCTGGTAGGCCTGACGGGAACAATGTTCGCTGCGTGCTGGTTAACTGCAGAAGCCTGCATGCTAGCTTGTAAGGCCGATTATTATAAATGTATGGGTATATCACCTGGTTAATGACCCGTTGTACGCGTTTTGATGAGCTTACACCGTTTGAACAAGCAGGTCCGGACGTAATGTCGCAGCGGGGTTCCGGGCCTGCAGAAACAGGGATCTAAAATTGGATAGACGGCTCTTTCTCCGCTCCATGACACTTTATTTTGTTGGGCTCGTTATTGTAATCTGTGTTTTCGGGGTTTATTGTAATAGAATACTACAATCTCAGCATCATCCAACGCTGGGATTGGACGCAAAATTTTGGCCACTACCCACTATGATGGTCGTTATATTTGTGCTACTGGCGGGTTGGATGACCGCCTTCATGCTGTGGGGGAATTACCTAAACCATCTGGAGACCACGGCACCCTACCGCACCAAGCGCATCAAGAGCGGAGCTGCTTCTCGTTCACGTTTGACGGTGCTACTAGTCCTGCCGCTTTTGTTACCCATAACTTTAGGGATTTTCGTTAGCATTAATCCTTCGCCGACGTTCCACACATTCATGCAGACATTACCGTTTCCGATATTGACCGTTGGCATAGACTTATATGCTGGGGTAACGTTTGCCTGGTGGATCGTGATATTCTCGATGCAATTCAGGTCGCGTAAATAGCCGTGCTAAGCGCACGTAATTGACCTGGTGTAGATCCATATATGCACCCACTAGTGCTGCGAACATTCCTTCACCGCAGCCAGGCTATTCATCTGCGGCACGCTCGCCTACCAGTACGCATATGGTGCGGATGGCAATCGCCGCTGGGCGAAGGACATCGCCAACAACGCGTGGACCTGGTACCCCTGCGGCGTTGCGTGCGGTGCTGGCGAGTTGGTGGAGCAGGGCAGCGACCTCACAGGCGCCACGTGGACGGCGAACGCGCGGTACCTACGCGCAGGAGGCGGTTGCAGCAGCATGCTGATACGCCGCAAGAGCTCGACGGATGACGAGTACCATCACGAGGACCCGCTGGGTGTTTTTGGTGTGATTACGGGAGCGAACGGGGCAGTTCTCAGCAGTAGCGTCTACGACATGTTCAGTGTTCAACAGTTCAGGCAGGGAACTGTGAATACTGCATGGAGGTTTAATGGCTCAAGAATAATGCAGGATGGTATAACTGGGGCCGACGATGGGCAGTCGTATTACTTTCCTGAACGATCATTAAGCCACTTGAAACAACCTGATCCAACCCCGGTTTCATCTTGTGTCACAATTTCGGGTAGCTCTTGCGGTATCGCATCAAGCGCACCCTGGTATTGTAAATCGTCATCGATGCCCGTCCCAAAAGTAACTATAGACACATGTACGTCGAACTGTCCCAACAAGAGAAATTGCAAAACTGTTCACTTATCGGGCGGCGTAGATGGTGCAATAACGGTGATCGTAACCCATACGTTCGGAGTAGGGCCCTTCAAGAAAACCGTTCATCTATCAGTTACCTGCCCGGTCCACTGTAAGAATGGTACCCAAACCACTTGCGAGTGCGGTCCAGCAAGGAAGAAAAAAGCTGCTTCTGTACAAATATAGTCGAGGAAAATGAAATGCAAATTGTCATCCTGTTGGCAATAATGATCACGCAGTTCATTCCTGGCTCGCATTGCGTGCCCCGTGCCAGGAAAGTTCCGGTTCGCATTTCCCGCAGCAGTGCGCGTTCTGTTATAGCAAATTTGACGCGCGCTCTGTCACCACTCCATTCGGCCATTTTGGCAGG
>DAIDKH010000151.1 GCA_027450145.1 Chthonomonadaceae bacterium
AGCTCTTGCGGCGTATCAGCATGCTGCTGCAGCCGCCTCCTGCCCGCAGGTACTGCGCATTCGTCGTCCACGTGGCACCTATGAGGTCGCTGCCCTGCTCCACCAGCTCGCCAGCACCGCACGCAACGCCGCAGGGGTTCCAGGTCCATTTGTTGTTGGCGATGTCCTTTGACCAGCGGCGGTTGCCATCCGCGCCGTACGCGTACTGGTAGGTGAGCGTGCCACTATGCGATATGCTCAACAGCTGCGACTCTTCGTTGCATCCAACTCCCGAGTGTAGTGAGGGCCGGACATGGTTACCTCGCCCCTCATATTGTGCTAGTTTTTGAACGCCAATAGTGGAACGAGCGACCTGGTGCGAGTGGAATAAAAACTAAGTGCGCCATGGTTGAATTCGCCGGCTATTGAGGTAATTAGAAGCACCCCTTTGCTCCAAGCTCTTGAAATGCTCACGGGATTGGCGCCAACGTCTGCACTTCGCCTTGATTTAAACGTAAAGCGGGCCAGTACGGCATAACTATCCTTATCCGGTCCGTAGCGATACAGCGTACCTGCGTAGCCCTTACCACCCCATTCGGTCACACCAAAGACTCTACCAGCAGGTGTGAGTACAATGCTTCCTGGATTTATTCCGTCGCTTCTGGAGGCGCCAAAGGAGTGCAGTACTCTGAAGTCCGTGCCGTTCCCCGAAATCTGGTAGAGGGTTCCACCACCGAATTTACCACCATGGAAAGTGGTACCTACCAGCGTGCCATCCCCCATGAGAGTAAGACTGTGAGGATTGCATCCAGAGCTGTTTCTGTATCGATGGTTGAGATTCGGGAAGTTATAAACGGTCCGGAACTGCTGTGTCGTGGGTGACAATTTAAAAATAGTGCCCACACCATGAGTTCCGCCTGCCGAACAGATCCCGTACAGCCAGCCATCGGCGCCTAGCAATACGCCTCTCTTTGGCTCCGCTCCTCCGCGATTGATACCAAGATGGTTAAGCTTTAAAAAAGTATGTATTACCTTGAACCTATCGCCGTTTGATTTTATGCTGTAAACAAGACCTGTACCACCGCCGCCGCCTAAATAACAACATCCGAATAGAGTGCCCTGCTTGTTCACCGCAAGGTTACCCACGGGAAGAATACCGGAGGGGTTAGCAGCTAACGTTTGCAGATCGACGTTAGCAGGGCGAAATGTGTGAAGCTTGCGGTAGCTGCTTCCATCCCTATCCAGCTCGAATAACGAACCGCCGCCCGTTTGCGCCACGACGTCGGTTGCAAAAACTCTATGCATGGTGGGTACTGGCAGTAGACCTGAGAGTGTGCCACCTTTTGATGTAAAGAGTGGCTTCAGTGACGCATGCCCGGGCCCAAGCCTTATAGTCATAATTGAGTTCCCCACGGAAACCAATAAAGTGCCTGATTGAGGCAACGGTACTGAGGCACAGGGCTGGCCATAAACCACAGCGTCAAGTACTAGGCCAATTAAAACGAATTTAGCCAAAACAAATAATCGTCCCATTGCATTCCTACCTTTATGAGGTGCTACAAACTAGGTGCCACAATCTGTCTTGAATGAGCTTACAGGTCAGTAATCCATTTTGCAAACTTCTCAATCCATGTCGCCAATAGTTTTCCTTTACAATTTGCTGGTGGAAATTTGCCGCTCTTCGCGTCGCAGGCGCCATAGCAGCATAATAAAAATCCATAGATTCGGGCTGGTATCACACTTGGTTGTCCGCCGCCTTTTGCTGATGGATCCACGAAACAGCCGTTGATACACTCGCCACGATCACTGTTACCGTTAGAGTCCTTCACGCACTTTGCAATACACATTGCGACGTCCTTAGGGTACTTTTTAATGTTTTTTCGCGCCCAGCCCTGTATATACTGATCACAACAATCTTGGCACTTTGTGGCATCTGGGTTGGGTTTGTTTGCATCACACGCGGTCACCGGTTTCGTCGGCGGAGTTTGCGATGTAAATTGAGCGCGGCCGGAGATAA
>DAIDKH010000152.1 GCA_027450145.1 Chthonomonadaceae bacterium
GCCAATAACGCGCGCATCGCACAGCCTGTCGTTTGCTACAAGGCGATGAGCGAGCCTGGCCTGCTTACTGGCAGCGGGGGCCGGGGGGTGGTCGTGCCCAGCCGCGGCTTCCAGGTGATGGGCAAGAAACCTGCGCCAGCGAAGAAACAGCCTTGTGGAAAAAAGGCACCAAAGAAGCACCATATCAAGAAACAGATGCACTGGCTTCCAATTGCGGTTACCGCGCGATGTGCGTGGAAGATAATTGGCGAAGTGATGCCTGCATGTTGGAATGCTATTGACGCGGTGGGGCAAGAATGCGAAAATTGTATGATCGGCCTCATTCTTGCGGTAGCGAGCGGGCAAGAGGAATTCGACCCAGTTGCCATTGCCGTGTGTGACGAAGTTTGTGGTGAGTAGGCGGTGGCGGCGTGTTTAGGCGCTGCAGCAAGCATCCCTTGGGGTAAGATTGTTTGGGACTGTTTAGGTAAGTTTCTCAAGGGTATTTTTGCGTGATTGTTTGAATTACCAATCGCCAGTCAATTCTCGTGAATAATCTGTGGAATTGATTGGCGGCTGAATTAGCTGCTGATAGTGGAATGACGTCGATGACAAAGCAATCAATTTGCATTGAGATAGCCACGGTGGTCTTTAACGTAGGATGTTACTACCTGCTTTATACGCACCTAAGGCCAACAGATTTCAAAATTGTGTTAGGTGGCGTTGGAATAGGGATAATAGACTCCTTCCTGTTGGCACAATTACTTCGCTCATTGAAATACACTGCATGGAAAAGATTCCACGCATTAATTGTGCCCTTACCCCGAAGGAGCAATATCGCGCTGTGGTTATCGCGCACAGCTAGAGAGTGGAAGCGTGAGTTGCCGCCTAATTTACTTTGTTTCGCGATCGCTGAACATTATGGGGCATCTTGGACACTAACGGTATTCGTGGCTGCGAACACTATCAGGAAGCTTGTTTCGCGGTACATATGTGGTGTGTATTTCGTAGATTACATCTAGTTTGCACGCCAATGTTTATGCGCCACCATGAAGTTGGCGAATAGTGGGTTCCATCATGTCGATCCTGTGGGGATGTACGGAGTGTTGACAGATGCGTCCGCCAACACATTGCGCAGTTATGTGTACGACGCGTTTTCGGAGGCACAATACAAGCGGCAATATTTAGGCGAGAGCTTCCCATCGCAGAGCAATCACGCTGGCGCATGTCAGTCAGTAATGCTTTTACACCTTATCGTGGGTATCGCGATTCCGGGCGCACACAAATCAAAGAAGGAGTTTCCGAATGAATTCAAGGCGGATACCGAGCAGAGATTATCACTGGCATGTAATCAGTTCTCTAGCGGTGGCGTTTGCACTTTTAATCATAATTGGTGCGGCAACTCGATGCGCTGCTGCGCCCAAACACACGGATAGTCCTTCTAACAGCTCAGAAAATACTTCTCTAACCGGTGCTGTTGCGGGGTTGCAAGCAAAGCTGTACTACGGTAACGCGATGCTCAAAAGCTCGGTTGACAAACAGGCTGTCCACATTGCAGTTGAGGCATTTCAGATGGCGCCTAGGGAAACAACGCCTTATCTAAAACTCCGGTATTACTCGCTTGCGGCAGAATTTGCATTAACCGGAGGGCAACTAGCGCAGAATAATCGCGCAATTGCTAATTATAAGGCGTTTGCGCAACAGGCCGCGATCGATTTAACTAAAAAGGCATTATTTGCTATGAAACCGCTCTTGAAGAGTTTGAAGGCACACCAAGGTAGCGGTGCTAGTTCAATTGAATACCAGATTGATGAAATCCAAGGTCGTATGGCGTTTTTGAAGGGTGATTATGTTCAGTCGTGCGCTTACTTGCTTAAATC
>DAIDKH010000153.1 GCA_027450145.1 Chthonomonadaceae bacterium
TGCAGTGCTTGATCCGCGCGCAGGCCGAAGAGTTCTTCGCTGGCGTGGTTCCAATCTTGAATGATGCCATGGCAGTCCAGGGTGACGCAGGCAATCGGTAGGCTTCTAAAGAGCTCGGCAAACCTGTAATTTGCACCCACCATGATGCTGAGTGTGCCTGTTGCCTGGTCATTCCTGGCATTTAGGTCCACCTGCAGTTCTGTAATACGGGCAGCGACAGTAAGTCTTGCTGAAAGTTCAACTGGATCGATCGGCTTCGTAAGGTAGTCATCGGCGCCCGCCGCTAAACCGATTGCTCGGTCCTCGTCATTATGGCGACCAGTCATCATGATGATGTATGTGTACGCCATGTTGAGCGCCCTCACTCGCTTGCACAGCTCAATGCCATCAACTTCAGGCATTACCCAATCGGTCAACAGAACATCAAAGCGCTCCTTTTCAAGGCGCTTCCATGCCTCTGCGCCGCTGGTCACATAGGCTGCATCACATCCTAGTTCTAATAGTACTGCGCATATCATTTTAGCCGACGATTTGGTATCGTCTACGACTAGCACGTTCATTCTCTCACCGTTCTTCACAATGGTGCTTTTCAGAAAATAATAATCGCTGCCTCCCTGTGTGCCACATTGCCCGGCTTAAAACGGCAACTAGGACTCTCCGGAGGTCATTTTATTGCACGCCCCTGATCGATATAGCTTAATTGCATAGTTAATCAGGTTCAGGACGACCAGATTTGACCGCCGGGATACTACGGGCTTTACCGCATTTATTCCGGGTCAATTTATTGTCGGCAACTTCATGAAATCTGGTGAGGGTAAAACTAAATCCAACAGTAAGCTGTTCGTAAAATCGTGATAATGTAGCCTCATTGTACGTTCGTGGACCGACGCAACCTATGGTGCCAGTTCTGCGTACTAAACATGTGCGAAATATTATCTGTTTAATAGTCAACGATTAAAGGAAGATAGATGCGAAAGGGATCCAACGCTAACGCGCAGCCGAAGGCACCGCAGTTGAATGATGACGGAGAGGAATTAAGTCCATACCGCTGGATCCTGCTTGTTGGCCTAATTACCACTGCTATCCTGGAAGTGCTCGATACCACGATTGTAAATGTATCCCTGCCGCAGATGGCTGGTAACCTCGGTTCCACACCGGACGAGATTGGCTGGGTGGCAACTGGCTACATCCTTTCAAATGTAATCGTCCTGCCAATGACAGCGTGGTTAGCGTCCCGTTTTGGACGTAAGCGCTATCTTCTCGGCTCGATCATGCTTTTTCTTGTTGCTTCGTTCCTGTGCGGCACCTCGCGGAGCCTGCAGGAACTGGTAATGTGGCGAATTGCACAAGGTGCCGGTGGGGCTGCACTTATTTCCACTGTTCAGGCCACGTTACGCGAAATCTTTCCGCGTGACCAACAGGGCATGGTACAGGCTATCTACGTGTTGGGCGTTATTGTTGCTCCAACGGTTGGCCCTACGCTTGGCGGTTGGATAACAGACAACTACAACTGGCCCTGGATCTTCTTTGTCAACATTCCAATTGGCATATGGGCGATGACGATCATATACCTCTTCCTTACTGATGCCAAGCACAGGATGGTCACCATAAACGTCGACTGGCAGGGCATTCTCCTACTTGCCGTTGGTCTGGGTAGCTTGCAGTACGTGCTTGAAGAAGGAAATCGCAACGACTGGTTTCAGGATGCCCTCATTTTGAGATTGGCTATTCTTTCCGCCGTTGCTATCGTGACGTTATTATGGTGGGAGTTATCA
>DAIDKH010000154.1 GCA_027450145.1 Chthonomonadaceae bacterium
CTCTGCGTCCTCTTGGAAGGATGACAGATTATGAAAGGATCTTACTGCTATGCAGAGTTTGCAATTCACTCGCGCGAAGGCTGTCGTTGCCCACGACATTGCTGCAACCGCGCTTGTTATTGGATTATTGCTGGCGCTGGTTGCTATTCCCAACGGCGCCCAGGCCCAAACGCAGGTGTTCTTCTCTAGTGCTCCATCCCCAGGGACTATCGAGCCCATCGGCACCCCATACCTCCTGACCGTCCAAGGTACAGATGATTACGGTGTGAACGGATTAGGAGTAAAAGATATCACGACCGGAGGGAATGTAATAGGGTGGCCCGAACCTGGATGCCGCCCTAGTGGAATTCATACCTTTACGGTTGCTAACTACGCGGCGCCGCCGCCTGGATGGACCGGCTTTTTATGGACAGCCGCAATGCAGGGATGCGATAACCCATCATTTTGGTTTTCAACTTATTCAATGGCAGGTTTGTACCCCACTTAAATGCTAGTTTGTGGACGCTGGCAGGGAGTCCGAGCCCTGCCATCGCAGGAGCAATAAATGATTACACGGGTGGGACCATCTACATGCTATCTCTGCACGACGGCTGCGTTATTCACCACAACATTCACTGGCGTTTTGATGACCTCGGCAACACAACGAAGAGAGTTGACCTACTGGAAAAAGCTAATCATTAGCCACCGCTTTAGCGGCCTCACCATTACTACGCTTACCTATTACAGTACATCTCGCAGCGGCCCAATTATGAGTGAGGAACTAGTAGATGGAAAAATGAAACAATACCTTTTAGCCCCATGCGGCATGAGCGGCCTGTTCTGGGATGAAACGGCGAAGAAAGCAAGTTTGGGTTTCTTTTCCATTGTTAAACTCGTTAAACGGCGAAGCCACGAGGTTGGTTATGGAACAGTCAAAATGCTTTCTGGTTGGCCGAAGGGTATTCACCCGTTTACCTTTAGCCCGAATTTTAAGCCTCCGCGGCCTCCCCGCTACTACCCAAGTAAGGTTGCGAGCGCTATTTCGCGATTGAAAAACGTCGGGAATACGGTGTTTGAGGGGCATAAGTGCTTAATCCTGCAGCACAAAGCCAAAGATCTTGGTAACAGTGGCAAGATGATATGCCGTTTCTGGTTGGACATACGCACCCATTTCATATGGAAGGTAGAAGAAACTATCTATCCGCCGGCCAACAGCCCTCGCCCGCCCAGCCGGGATACGACTTATGTACTGTGGGTGAAACACATGAAACGACCTCCAGTAGAGGTTTTTCGGTTCCCAGCTGGTACAACGGTTATAGTTCCCGGAATACTCGGCAATTTAGATGTGCCGCCCGGAGGCATTAAAATGAAACCGCCGCACGGAATTAATCAATATCTTGGCGTCGACATGAACCCACAGATCAGGGATCTATAGCAAGCAAACGGCACACATAACGAAGTTCATTTTTATAAGCCAGGGCATGTGCCTAAGGGCAAGAGCTAAGGCGGCAAACAGCGCTGCAAAAGGAATCGACACTCATGTGCAATACCATCAAATGCGCCGCAAAAATAGGCTTGCTGTTGGTTACCGCGGTTCCGGTATGGGCAGCAACCAGCCAGCGCGGTGTCCCAACTAACGACCGGCGATTGCTAACCCCGGTCACTATCGTCGCACGATCTATCACACTGCGAAATGCACTCGCGCAGATGTCTGCACAATCGCACGTAGAGCTTACTGTGCAGAAAAGCCAGGCAGGTT
>DAIDKH010000155.1 GCA_027450145.1 Chthonomonadaceae bacterium
ATCTTTGCCACCATAAACATGGATCTGAACATCGTCTCGCGGTCGCAGAAAACGAAAAAAATGATATTCATCCGCACCTTCAACCAGTAGAAGGTTAGGGGCCTCAATAGTTGGTCGGTTACAGCGAAACGGTGAATCGTCGCTGGCTGACTGAGTTGTTGTGCCGGTCATCGCACTTCCAATCCTTGTTCTAAGGCGTGGCCGAGCATGACGTGATCAAATGTGTGCACGATAACGCTGCCATCAGATCTGCGGTCTAGGCGATGTACGCGGAGTTCGTCGGGAGCATCGCAAAACGCGCCATAAATAGCGCTTAAACAGTCGAAACTGTGGGTCGTTGCCCATACCTGCGCGTCGTATTGTTTTGCAGCATTAACTACCGTGCGCCAAAGATTGGGCAGTACTGAATAGTGGATACCGTTTTCAATCTCGTCAATAAGGCAGAGACCACCTTTTGCCGTGCCGATGGCCGAAAGTATGGAGATAATGCTGCCAAACCCGTCTCCCATGCTGTCGATGGGAAGCGTATGATCAAAGCCTAAGTCGGCTTCCAGCACAGCCCCATCTAGGTCGATCGCATTATGCTCTGATGTCAGCATGACCAAAGAAACCAGCTGTGGCTCGAGTTGCCGAAGCAACTCTACTAAGGTGTTCGAACCGCCGCTGCGGAATAGGTCAGAATAACGGCGTGCGAGCGGCCAAACCTCGGCGCGGTCGGTTCCCAGCCAAGTAACGGGAGGAATTTTAGGAAACGTGGCGCCAGTGAATAACCTGCCAACGGGACTACCGCGTCGTAGCCGTTGCGAAATTTCCGCTCTGGCTTCACCGTTGGCAGTTGCGTTGAACACGATCTCCTGGCTAGGCTGAAGTAACGACTCGCCGCCATCGAATGCGTCGCCGTCTTCGCCAGCGCCGTCATTGCTGTCCGGGTGGAATGCCAACGCATCCGGTTGTTGCACATTGCGTATCTCGGCTCGCAATGTAAGTTTGATGCTGTTAACTTCACCCACTAAAACAGGGCCATTGTGGCTCCGTAATTGGTGGAAGGCAAGGTAGTAGTCTTGCCACAATAATAAAGGTCTGCGGGCGACACGGCTACGCGTTTTGCGGTTTAAATTTCTCGGATCCGCAGTTAGCAACAAGCGGATCGCCTCCAGGAGGCTCGTTTTACCAGTGTCATTGCGACCAACGATGAGGTTAACACGACTGGCATCGGTCAACGACAGTTCACTGAATCCACGAAATTTTTCAATCTTTAGATTGGTTAGCATATTTCACCATAAAAAAATGGGCCGCGAATTCATAGTACCGCGAAGCGTTGAAAATGTCACATGGTTGTAAACGCGGCCCAAGGACGCATCGGCATTGCGAAAAAGGGTGAGAGTGCTAAATTCTGTGTACCCGGTCATTCCCGACTTCACGCGCATTGGTTCATTATCACACCGGTGAACGTGTTCGTGACGCGGAGGATTTCACATCTGCATCACTCGCCGGAGGCACGCTTAGGTTCATCGCAGCTCAACGAGGGCATTGCCCGCCCGTGCGATTATATACTGCCTGATTTTACACAAACGAACCACGATATCAGTCCCAATTGCTTGACCTGTTCGCAAATC
>DAIDKH010000156.1 GCA_027450145.1 Chthonomonadaceae bacterium
CCAACGCAGAGCCGCAGAACGTCCTGAAGCTCATACCGTAAGGTCTCTAACCGTCGACTTGTACGGAAACCAAGCGCCCTCGATTCACCAGAGTCGGGGGCGTGATTTTTTTACACCTTGGGCTGCCGCCTACGGGCAAGACACTCCCCTCTTGTGGTGGCCTTTATGGTGGCCAAACATACCTGCCAAACGGTACTTGGGTTAACCGTGAAATTGATGCCGATGACAACGAGAATTGCTCGTTGCACTGGTCGATGCGTCCAGATTTAGCTGTCACGTATTGACCGTAATTATGTTAATAAACCTCGAAATCAATAAGGTTAGTTTCTAATTTTTATTGTTAGCAATACACGGTTTTTTTATCCCATGTAGTCACCGCAAATATTTATAGAAATATTTGAACAACATGTTAAAAATACCTGGTCCCGTGGAAGAAGTTAAATGTGAGAAGAGCCATACAGACTACACTTGGCTCCGGGCATCAGGATCCGAACAGGCGCAAATCCGTTCGGCCTGGGTTGTGGCAGGATGTCGCAACTAACGCCTTCACGGAGGATTTTGAAGAATTATGGGACTGTACATCAACACCAACGTAACCGCAATGGATGCATTGCGGAACCTGAATAATGTAAGCGGCACTGTCGCTGGCGATATTCAGAAACTTTCGAGCGGCCTAGCAATTAACTCTGCCGCAGACAACCCATCTGGTTTAATCATCTCGGAGAACCTGAAGGCTCAGATCAACGGTCTTAACCAGGCAGTTGCTAACAGCCAGGACGCCAACAACCTTATTAAAACCGCGGATGGCGCGCTATCTTCAGTCAACGGCTTGCTAGACACCATTCGACAGTTGGCAGTACATGCCGCTAACACGGGTGTAAACGACCAGGTTGCTGTTCAGGCAGATCAACAGCAAATTACAGCTGCCGTTGGTTCCATAGAACGAATTGCAGAGAACACACAGTTCGGCTCAAAGCATCTTCTCGACGGTACGTCCGGTATTACGGCATCGATCGTTACTCCAAAAGACGTTGCAGGTATCAACCTTGGCAGTCAGTTCAATAACCTTGCCACTCAGAGTGGCACGCTGAGCATCCAGGTCAATAACGCGGCTACTAGAGCCATATCGATCGGCAATGTAACCTATGCATCGGTGAACGCCAGTCTCGCTACAGCCGCAGGCACTCTTTCAAATAACAATGGCGGCACGATAGTAATCAACGGTCAATCTATTAAAGTTTCCGCCTCCGATACAGTTCAAACTGTGCTTAACGACATTAACAACCTGTCGGCAAGCACCGGTGTATCCGCTCAATTCAGCAGCGGCAATGGATCTGGCGTGATCGTTCTGTCTCAGCAGACCTACGGCGCCAACTTTAAGATTAGTGAGAATGAAAGTTCAAAACTGATCGCGGGTACTACAGGAACGCTGGTTGCCGGCCTTAACGCAACCGTCACCGTCACCGCTTATGCGTTGCTAAACGGTGTGGTAACAACTACCGTCTCTACGTTCACAGGTGGCCGTGCAAGTACCGACAGCGGTCTGTTGGTCTCCGACACTCTGGGTAACAGCCTGCTGCTAACCGAGGGTGCCCTAACCGATGCTAC
>DAIDKH010000157.1 GCA_027450145.1 Chthonomonadaceae bacterium
GGCTTGGGGTGCAAGGGCAAAGGCCCCATGTCTGTTGCCAAAATGAGCTGTATCCGCTGCGCGGCGGTAAGCTGCTTTGCCGGTATACCGGCAGGACTTTCGGCAGCCGCCAACTGCTCGGTTGTTAGCGAGCCGAACAGCTTCATGAAAGCTGCGCGCCAATTGGGGCCAATGATGTAATCTTCGCGGTGAAATGCCTTTTCCGCAACTGCGTGCCACCACAAATCGAGCCACTGTTTGTGGGTCATGAGTGCCAGGATATGTACATCGTTTAGTGACATGGGCCCCTTATCGAGTGCAAACGCGGCCATGCGGGTTACCAGGTTAGCCGGTGGCTCGTTGAGGATATTGGGCCCGGGGTCGGTTGTTCTGCTCACAAGCATACCGCCAAACCAGGCGGAGTGGTAACCAAATGCTCTATCGACCTCGCGAACGGCTTCTGTTAAGGGAAACTTGTCCTCAAATGTCCATAGTCCCTGAATGCGGGTGTGCATGCTGTTTACAAATCTCGTGCAGATAACGGGGGCACCGGTTGCATGGTAGAGCTGGACCATTAGATTGGGCAGATATTGCGACGTCTTGAGCACCAGCGTTGGGTGAGTTAGGCGGGCGGGCAATGGTTCGGTGAGATCGAAATGGGCTTTTGGCAGCAGCTTCACCACCCTTGGGTCTGTGTCATCGTCGTTGATGTCGTAGCCTGCGAGGAATTTGCGCTGGGCGATGGAGTCGTCTGGCCACCAAACTGCACTGTTATTAGGCTCAACAAGTGCCAGATAAAGTTGGCCGCCTTGGGTGTAAAGTCCAAAATCTTCACGGTCGAGGCGTCCGGGTTGGCCCGACCTTGGATTACTCTCGTTTTCCCTAGTCTTCCAGTATCGAAAGTAGTTGCATATTTGTACCTTATCGGCGGTCGGCAGGTCATGATATCGCGTAATTCCAAAGAGATAGTTACGGAATGTGTATGCAGTACCACCAGCGGGAAACGCTTCCAGGTGCCTATTTGCCGTGGATGCCAGGGCGCTAAGAGTATCCGCATCCATAGAACGAAGGAAGCTGGTGGCAGGATTATGGGTGTCGCCTACTGAAATGAAGTGATTTATCGCAGTGCGGTAGTCAATTGCCAGCGCGGTATTATAAAAGGTTAACCTCATTCGAGCTTGTCGAAGTTCGTCGGCCTGTACGGCCTTCTGTTGCGTGGTTTGGGCTAACTGGTAACCTGACCCTGTTGGCGACCATGTCATGCGGTTGGCCCATGCGATGCCTATCATCATATTTCTAAGGGTCAGGCTATGTGCCAACAGGATGTCATGAAAACCTGCCTGGCTTTTCTG
>DAIDKH010000158.1 GCA_027450145.1 Chthonomonadaceae bacterium
CAAGGCGATGCGCGAGCCAGGCCTGCTTAATGGCAGCGGGGGACAGGGTGTGGTGGCGCCCAGCCGCGGCATCCAGGTGATAGGCCACTTTACGGTACTCGTGAAGAAGCATCCTTGCAAAAAACAACCGTCGCGAGGTCGTGTCACCGTTGGAAATTGTATGACATCTGCACGAGAAATGCGCGCTCCAAACGCGACGTTTGCTTGCACGTGTCTGAATTAGAAACCATTGTAGGTGTCTTAGTTTGTGGCGTGGTCTGCGGCGCGAACGTTGTGGCCGGACGTACTCTTTCAGAGCCCTGGGTTTCATGTTTAGAGAAATTAGGTGGAGTTTTGGGCGTAACTCTTGTGCCGTGCTTAACCGTTTACGACCTAGATATGAGCCAGTGCAACCACCTGTTCAATGGTTGTATTACTACTGGGAACTTTAACAGACATGACTTGTGTTAAGAAAATTGACGGCAGCAAATTGGAAACCGAGGACCAGGGTGCAGTAATTTGTTCTGGCATCGAGGCTCTGAGAAGTAGAGCCTTGGTGCCATACACGGAGGAATTAGATAGCCTAGCATCTGCATGGCTAAGGGAGCTTTGTGCGCCCTCAATGGCTGAACGGCGGTGGGCGCAACGCTTCGTCGCCTCAGGACTCCTTAGTGTTTCACTTATGGCTGCGGGTATGGTGTCACCATTTGTGAACCAGAGTTTGCGGTACTTCCTGTTAGTTCCGTCATTGCTGCCAATTCCTTGGTTTCTATATTCAAAATATATGTGGACCAAGGCTTTCAGATCCCGTCGACCGGCAAACGTCGTTGATTCAG
>DAIDKH010000159.1 GCA_027450145.1 Chthonomonadaceae bacterium
GTGCATTCGCGCGTGGCGCGCTCGGACATCCACGCACTGACCACGCTGGGGGTCGCCGAGGTACGCGCGGTGGGTCCCAAGACCCTGGTGCCCGGCGACCTGCGCGACATGGGCGTGCGCGTGTGCCACGACATCGAGCAAGGCCTGCGCGACGCCGACGTGGTGATCGCGCTGCGCCTGCAGAACGAACGCATGGCCGGCGGCCTGCTGCCGTCGGCGAGCGAATTCCACATGATGTACGGCCTGACCCCCGAGCGCCTGCGCCTGGCGCGCGCCGATGCCATCGTCATGCACCCGGGCCCCATCAACCGCGGCGTGGAGCTCGACTCGGCCGTGGCCGACGGGCCGCAGAGCGTGATCCTGCCCCAGGTACGCTTCGGCATCGCGGTGCGCATGGCCGTGCTGTCCATCGTCGCCAACACCTCCGCCTGAGCGCCTCCATGAACGAGCCCAAGACCCTCCTGGTGCGCGGGGGCGCGCTGGTCGACCCGGCCAGCGGCACCCAGCACCCCGGCGACATCGCCATCTCCGGTGAACACATCCATGCCGTGGGCGCCGCCGCCGCCGGCTTCCGCGCCGAGCGCGTGATCGACGCCCGGGGCTGCCTGGTGATGCCCGGCCTGATCGACCTGTGCGCCCGCCTCGGCGAACCCGGCGGCGAGGCCGAGGGCCTG
>DAIDKH010000160.1 GCA_027450145.1 Chthonomonadaceae bacterium
ATTGATCTCTACCAGATTCACTGGCCGAATCCGGAGACGGAAATCGAAGAGGGCTGGGCGGAGCTGGCCCGGCAACAGAAGGCCGGAAAAATCCGCTGGATTGGTGTCTCCAACTTCAATGTGGATCAACTGAAGCGGGCACAGTCGATTGCCCCCGTCACCAGTCTTCAGCCTCCCTACTCCATGCTGCGCCCCGCCGTGGGCGAGTCCATCCTGCCCTACTGCCTGGAGCAGGGGATTGGCGTCATTAACTACTCGCCCATGGTCAGCGGTCTGCTCACCGGGCGGATGACCGCAGAGCGCGTCGCACAGATGCCGGCCGATGACTGGCGCCGCCGTGCGGTGGAGTTCAATGAGCCCAGACTGAGCCGGAATCTTCGGCTGGTGGAGCTGCTTCGCACCATTGGCAAGCCGCATGGGGTGGAACCCGGTGTGGTGGCCATCGCCTGGACGCTGCACAACCCGGCAGTCACTGCGGCGATTGTGGGTGGACGCAGCCCGGAACAGGTGAAGGGCGTGGCTCCCGCACTCAGCTTCCGTCTGCACGACGAAGAGTATGCGCAGATTCAGCGCTTTCTGGCAGAGAATCCTGTCGCTTGAGCTGAATTCATCCCAAAGAGCAACGCCCCAGCCTTGGCTGGGGCGTTGCTCTTTGCAGCGTGGGACGAGTGGAT
>DAIDKH010000161.1 GCA_027450145.1 Chthonomonadaceae bacterium
CCGTTCCCCTGGGATGAACCGCGCCGCCTTAGGCTGCGCTGCGAACTCGATGCGCTCTACTTCCACCTCTACGGCATCTGCCGTGATGACGCAGAGTATATCCTGCATACCTTCCCCATCTTGCGGCGCAAAAACGAGAAGCTTTACGGCGAATACCGCACAGCCCGGCTCGTGCTCGAAATGTACGACGAGATGGCGCGCGCCAAGGAAGCCGGCACCCCCTACCACAGCCCGCACGAAGTGGTGAAACTGGCGTGAGCACCGCGGCGTTGCTCTGCCCTGGGAGCGGGGGCGTCTCGCCCCCGATGTTCTTCATTAGCTTGTTGGCACTGCACACGCGGAGTGACCTCTCCCCGCCGTGCGACACGGCACCCCTCTCCCGGGCAGTCGCTACGCTCCTTGAGCGAGGGGTACAGATGACGATGTCGCTTTGTGGGATTTGCCTAATTCCTATTAATGTAGGTGCACGCTGATCGATGGACTTTGGCAATATCAGCCACGAAATACTATGAAACAAATTACCCTGAAGCCACTGTTGCGGCTATTTCCTCGCTAATCTTGCTGGCGACTGCCGCAAGGTTGTTACGGATTTCGTGGTTGCTAAATCGGAGAATTTTGATATTGAGCGAGGCTAAAATGCAATCGCGTTCGGTATCGTTATCTGAAGAAT
>DAIDKH010000162.1 GCA_027450145.1 Chthonomonadaceae bacterium
TGGATCGCCACGACGGATCCCCCAATGTGGAGTGTGCCTGTGGAGTGGCAGATCTACTTCCTGTTTGCCCTAATTATGCTGCCGCTTGTTCGCAAGACGAATGATATCATTCTGTTGTTGGTGACTTTCGGTATCTTTCTGCCGTTGGGTCTCATCTACAAGCCGTTTACCCAAAGTCACTCCTGGTTTGTGGGCCTGTTTGCCTTAGGTATGGTCGGTGCGCGCATCAACTTCTCTCCTGAGGAGCGCTATCAGAAGCTGCGAACCTGGCCTCACTGGCGAAAGGTAGCTGCATGTGCCTTCATTCTTATCCTCGCCTCAATCATCGCGGAGCTTAAACTAAAAATCCTGCCCGATACTCCTTCCATTCCCGAGATACTCACCGGTATTGCCGCTGTAAGCTACATCATTGCAACCACCCAGGCCGTTGCAAGCGGCACGGCGCCCGGTCGTGGTCACAGGGTTTTAACATGGCGTCCAGTGGAGGTGTTGGGCGTGTTTTCGTACAGCCTCTATCTCATCCACGATCCAGTGTTGGAGATTACTAGCTACTACTACAGGATTTCTGGGCTGTCGGGTACCCTGCGCTATTTTCTCTTTCCAGTGACCAGCATTCCACTGGCGCTTGCCGTGGCCTATGCCTTCCA
>DAIDKH010000163.1 GCA_027450145.1 Chthonomonadaceae bacterium
CCTCTTCAGGCAGATAGTCCTTAACCACCTGGTAAAGGTACTCGTCATGTCCCCATGAGATATGGACATTGTCTAGCCCACAGCCAGGTTCGTAGATGCCACATTCCGTTTGGTACTCCTCAACCGACCAATCCGGATTTTCACGAAAGAAGTCGTAATACACCACGGACGGCGAATACCGACAACCCACAGGAAAGGTATCACCGACCACCGCCCACTGTGGTTCGCCTTGAAGGCACAGCAGCTTGCCAAGATCGTGGATTAGCCCGGCGAGTATGAACCAGCGAGGATGTCCGTCTGTACGAATTGACTCCGCCGTTTGAAGCAGGTGTTCAATTTGTGTCGCATCCGTATCAGGATCGCTGTCATCCACCAACTGGTTGAGCGTCTCCATCGCCTCCCAAATGCCCATCTGTTTCCCTGTGGGCGGTAGGAACTTGCGCTTTTTATCAAGTACAAATTCGAGGGTTTGATAGCGGTGGTTAAGCTGGTAGAAGTCCCTAACGGTATCCCGTTGTGGGGCATCGTAGTTGCGGAACTCATGTTGCGATTGCCTGTCGCTGTCATACCGCGATTT
>DAIDKH010000164.1:0-286 GCA_027450145.1 Chthonomonadaceae bacterium
TACAACTGAATTTGACGCCGCCACTTAAATCGGGTCGGCCCAAATGAATGGAATAACTTGGATTGGTGGTTGGCACCTTTTTCACCTCGACGAAGACGCCCTGGGCACATCCATCGTTGAAGCTGTATGTCCATGAGTCGCAGGGGTATGCCGTACCTGGAGATAAAGTCCATTTGTACATCAATGGAACAAGACCACCGTTAGCCACTGTTGCGGTGCACAGTTGCCCGGTCAGAAGGTTATCCACAGTGGGCGAGTCTACCCCGCCACTCGTTTCCACATCCAG
>DAIDKH010000164.1:296-540 GCA_027450145.1 Chthonomonadaceae bacterium
GGAGAAGCAATATGCATCGACAGATGCATTTTGTTTAAGGTTCCACTGCACCTGGTTGTTATTTACAGGCAATATCTGATAGTTTATGCCCTGGACAAGTCCATGGGATTGCAACTCTGTCATCGATTGGAAGCCGTACCCCGCGTCAATTGCGCCGTTTAATGCTTCTTGGTCGGTATCCCATTGTCCCTTTACCTGCTCTTTAACCACCACCTGGGATGGCGGTGGTGCCCCATCCGGTGCG
>DAIDKH010000165.1 GCA_027450145.1 Chthonomonadaceae bacterium
AGGCCCACAGCCGGGCATATCGTCCGCGCGGCTCGGCCAGCAGTTGCGCGTGGGTTCCGCTTTCCACGATGCGCCCGCGCTCCAGTACGACGATGCGGTCCATGTCCTTCAGGGTCGAGAGACGGTGGGCGATGGCCAGCACGGTCTTGCCCTTGAGCAGCTCGCGCAGCGCGTGCTGGACCAGCGCCTCGGTGCGGCTGTCCAGGCTGCTGGTGGCTTCGTCGAGAACCAGGATGGGCGCGTCCTTGAGCAGCGCGCGTGCGATGCCGATGCGCTGGCGCTGCCCGCCCGAGAGCTTGAGTCCGCGCTCGCCCACCAGCGTGGCATAGCCGGCGGGCAGGCGCGCGATGAAACCGTGGGCGTGGGCGCGGCGCGCCGCGGCCTCGATGGAGGCGGCATCGGCATCGGGGCGGGCGTAGGCGATGTTGGCGCGCAGGTCGCGGTGGAACAGGCTGATGTCCTGCGGGATCACCGCGATGCACCGGCGCAGCGAGTCGGCATCCACCGTGG
>DAIDKH010000166.1 GCA_027450145.1 Chthonomonadaceae bacterium
ACACCCTTTTGACCCGTCACCATTTGGGCTTTTGCAAGGCATTATGACGGGTTTCATGTCCTTTTTGGACGTGCTTATTCTGGTGTCTTCGCGTATTACACAGAAACAATCGGACAAGCGTCAAAACGAATCCTTCAATCTCATGGAAAACTCATTGATTACCATGAGCGCCATTCGAGACATGAACGAGCGCGAAGTGCGGCGCGATCAGGAAATGATGACGGTCATTCTGGAATTGAGGGCGCTACTCAAGAAAGAAAAAGAGCAGGGACTGCAACTGGACAGGATTGAGGAGAACCAGCATGACTGAAGCCGAACACGAGGTTACAGAAACTCTCAAGGTAGCTGTCTACTATCCCGATCACGAGCCGCGCACCGAGAGCCCAACCTTCCGCGATGCCAAAGAGGAAGAGGCAAAAGAGGAGCTTGTTTGCTGCGTATGTGGCGCTCCGAACCCGGAACTCCATCATGCGCTTGTCGAATGGGCCTTTAGCGACGAAGCGGATTG
>DAIDKH010000167.1 GCA_027450145.1 Chthonomonadaceae bacterium
GCGAGAGTACGAGAGCGGCGGCATCGGCCTTGAGCCCGAGTATCAGGACTTCGTGAAGAACCTTGCAGCTGTTTTCTACGAGCTGAAGCGCGTGCTCAAGCCGACAGGGTCATTCTGGCTCAACATTGGCGACACCTACAGTGACAAGAGCTTGGTAGGAGTGCCGTGGCGCGTTGCCTTTGAACTCACTGACAATCAGGGATGGACGCTGCGCAATAGTGTCATCTGGAACAAGCTGAAGGGTGGTATGGACAACAGCAAGGACCGCCTTGCTAACGTTCATGAGCACATCTTCCACTTCGTGAAGCAGCCGAAGGGCTACTACTACGACGCCGACGCCATACGCTCCAAGCCCCGCGAAACGAAGGTTGTCAATGGCGCGATCGTCTCGGCTACGGGTGTCTCCGGCGTTCGCTACAAACGGCAGCTTGAGCTATCAACAGCACTCACAATGGACGAGAAGAGGGCAGCCTTCGCGGCTCTCGAAAGGATGCTCGCTGACGTGTC
>DAIDKH010000168.1 GCA_027450145.1 Chthonomonadaceae bacterium
CTCCAGCCTCCCTATTCCATGCTGCGCCCCGCTGTGGGCGAGTCCATCCTGCCCTATTGCCTGGAGCAGGGGATTGGCGTCATCAACTACTCGCCCATGGTCAGCGGCCTGCTCACCGGACGGATGACCGCCGAGCGCGTCGCTCAGATGCCGGCCGATGACTGGCGCCGACGGGCGGTGGAGTTCAATGAACCCAGACTGAGCCGGAATCTTCGGCTGGTGGAGCTTCTCCGCTCCATTGGCAAACCGCATGGGGTGGAACCCGGTGTGGTGGCCATCGCCTGGACGCTGCACAACCCGGCAGTGACTGCGGCGATTGTGGGCGGGCGCAGCCCGGAGCAGGTGAAGGGCGTGGCCCCAGCACTCAGCTTCCGCCTGCAGGACGAAGAGTATGCACAGATTCAGCGCTTTCTGGCCGAGAATCCCGTAGCCTGATCAGGATCGAGGACAACAGCAAAAGCCCCAGCCAAGGCTGGGGCTTTTGCTGTTGCTGGGTGGTTGAC